>CAZDOD010000019.1:2558-24445 GCA_964506935.1 uncultured Thermodesulfobacteriota bacterium
GGAACTTTTTTGTGGCAAAATCGTCAATATTTATTTGACACAAATTTTCTGTGGTAATATGTCCCAATTTGTGATATATTTTCCTGTGACATCTTAGTAGAGGAGATATTTTTATGTCATTTTTAAAGCGGATTGGACGGGCAGTATCGGTATTATCGGTTGTCCTCATTATTTTTCTTGGTACCTCTTGTGTCACTATTCGCGGGACGCGGCTTCCTGATCCTTCGAAATCGATGTTAACCTCCTACAATGGGGCCGAGAGCGACTTTAGGAGTGGAAGATATCAAGATGCCCTGTCGGGCTATCTCTACTGCGTAGATGAGTTTCCAAAAAATACACTGACCGACAACGCCCTTATAAAGGCCGGGGATATCTACCTTGCGAGGGGGGATTTTTCCACGGCCGAGAACCTCTACCTAAGGGTGGTTCGTGAATTCGTATTTTCGGACACCTATGACGAAGCTCGCTATAAGCTGGGCCAGATATATTTCAAGTTGGGCAGATATCAAGATGCTATCGAGATATTGAAGTCTTTGGCAAGGGATTCACGGTACGGGGCAAACAGTGTAAAGACATCTGTGACCCTGGCGAACAGCTATTTCATGGTCGGTGATTACGTATCGGCGATATACTGGTTTTCCGATACGGCCGATCTAGCGCCCGATGCCTCGACCAAGAGCAATGCCTACAAAAATATCAAGACCATCGTCGAGGGATACCTCTCTGAAGACGAGATCGCCAAGGTATCGGATAATTACAAAGGAAAGGCCGCCGGCGGCTACGCCTCCTATGTTCTGGCACAGCGATACATCATACGGGGAGATATCGATAAGGCGAGGGAGGAACTCCTCAAGATCGTCAGGACCCAGCCTGACCACGAATACTATTATGAGGCACAGGGGCTCCTGAACGAGATCAAGGGTAGCTTTACGGCCGGGGGGGAGATAACAGTGGGGGTCATCCTTCCCCTTTCGGGGCGGAACTCGGCCTTTGGAGGTCGTGTCAGGACGGGGATGGAGTTCGCATCGGGCGCACTCGGATTTACAGACGGGCCGAAAATAAGGCTGATAATTAAGGATTCCGGGGCAAACCCGACCACCGCTTCCTACGCCGTCATAGACCTCGCGCGAAACGACGATGTCATAGCGATCGTCGGCCCTATGGTCAAGGATACCGCCCTTTCAGCCGCCTACGACGCCCAAAGACTCGGCATCCCGATAATAACCCTCACAAAGGAGAGCGGCATCACCGATATCGGCGATTACGTTTTCAGGAACTTCCTGACCAACACAGACGAGATCCGCGGTCTGGTAAGATACATCGTGCAGGCGAGGGGGCTGCGTCATTTTGCAATCCTTTATCCCGAGGATGCGTATGGCAACGAGATGAAGGATCTATTCTCCCGTGAGGTGGGCTACTACGGCTGCAGCGTGGTGGCGGAAAAATCATACACCGATGAGACGCAGGATTTCCGCTCAACTATAAAGGAGCTCCTTTCTGATACAGGCGAGACTACAAGGGGGAAGGCAAATTTCGATGCCCTCTTCATCCCCGATTACTACAATGTTGTAGGCATGATCATCCCCTATATATTCTTTTTCGACTTGAAGGGAGTGACACTCATAGGTACCGATGGGTGGAACGATCCCGGTCTCGTGGATATAACGGGTGACTTCCTTGTGGGCTCATACTTCGCCGATGCATTTACTCCCAACAGCAATCGCCCCGAGGTCAAGCAGTTTGTGGAGGATTTTATCTCGATCTTCGGCCGCGAGCCCGGAGTACTTGAGGCATACGGCTACGACACAATAAAGATGATACAGTATCTTGTGAAAACCCAGGGAATAGATGACCGCAGTGAGATGAAGGAGGCGCTCCTTTCGATCAGGGACTATCACGGCGTTACGGGATATACATCTATTGAGAGAAACGGCGATTCCACAAAGGACCCGATGATACTCACCGTCATGGAATCGGAGGAGGAGCTTCTGCTCACCATCGCCGAGGAGCCGGAGGAGGGGGTTGCAATCGCCGAAGAGATCCCCGAGACGATAAAAAAGAAACTCATCATTGTGGAGGTCCCCGATTCTTTGAGATACTGATATGCCGCCTAATTATGGCTAATCATGGCTAATTATGGATCGAAAAGGATTCCCAAAAGTAAGGCGAAGATAAATTTCATCGCCCCAATCCCCTTTGCGGTCCTGATATCCGCCCTTATTCTATACCGATCCCTTTCACCCGGTCTCACATCCGAAGAAAGCCTCTTTGTAAAGAAGGTCTTCGATGGGGATAGCATACTTCTTTTGGACGGCCGGGAGATCAGATACATTGGCATCGACGCCCCCGAGACTTCCGGTAAAAAGCCGCAGGAATACTACGGTGGGGAAGCGAGGGAGTTAAACGAAGACCTCGTCTTGGGAAAAGAGGTGAGGCTTGAGTTTGATGTCGAAAAAAAAGATATTTATGACAGGACATTGGCCTACGTATATCTCGGGGACGTCATGATAAACCTCGAGATGGTAAAGGCCGGTTGCGCCCTTGCCGTACCCTACCCTCCGAACCTGACACATCAAGAAGAGCTATGTGAGGTGATGCTTCGCGCCCGAAAAGAAAAAGCGGGTATCTGGGAAAACCCCGACGTCTGGATGATCACAACTGATGAGGCAGGCCGATACATCGGCCTATCGAAGACCGTGGTTGGGAGGGTGATCCATTCGGATACGAATAGCGCGGGGACATTTTTGAATTTCGGAGATGATTTCTCGCGTGATTTTACGGCCTTTATCCCCAAAAAATACCATAGCCTATTCTATGATCAGTCGATCCTTGATCCCGCCGGAAAATACCTTGGGAGACTGGTTGAGGTCACGGGGACTTTGTGGGAGAAGAACGGCCCAAGCATAACCGTCCGTCACCCGTGTCAGATATACATCAGAGAATGATAAAAATTTCGGTATGCGGGTAAATCCCTTGAAAGCGCGATGGAAGGCGGGATCTGATCCAATATCCTCTATTCCGAAGGTATTTTGACCTGTGGCTCCGTGAGGAAAAACTCCCCTTTCGATATCCAGTCCTTAAGCTTGGCCGCTATCTCCCGTGCCCTCACGCGGCTTGAGAGCGGCACGGTCTGTATCTCTTTTCCCCCCAGGGTGATTTTTCCGGAGTTTAGGGCACCGTAGTTTGTCCAGTCGATTATTTTTCCCGTCGCCTGTGGGTAATCCTCGCTGTAGTCCACGATGGGGGCCTCGATCTCGTCGTCGGCGATGGATGTGTGATACGCCATCTCTTCTGTGAGGATCGGTATCGGGATCCCAAGCCCCACGGCCATCGTGCATCCGTATCCCGCAAAGCTCAAGCCGACAAGGAATCTCGAATTCATCCCCTTGAGGTCACCCATGACGGAGATTGTCCCCGATGGGGTCGTGGGGACACCTTTGACACCCCGTGAGACCTTGGGGTTGTGCTGTGTCCCGTGCCAGACGACATATCCCACGCCGCCGCCCAAGAATATCCTTGTCCCCAGTCCGATCGTCTTAAAGTATGGGTCGTTTAGGAGGGGTGAAAGCGCAGCGGCGCTGCTGTAATTTGCATTTTCGAGTTTCGGCCTGAGCACGCCCATATAGGTATAGAGTGTCCTGTCTCCCTTGTTCACCGCGACGTTATAGTTCTGGTATGCGTTCCTCGGATTCATTAAGACGGCGTACGGGAAATCCTTGAGGCTCATTTTTTTCTTTACGTCCTTGCTGGGATAGCAGTCGGTGCCGTAGGACTCGGCCACAAATTCGACTTTCTTTCCGGCGACGAGATCCTCTATCACGTGACCGCCGCCGTATAGGAATCGCCCGGGAAAAACCTTGTTTAGGGGATCATCTATTGCGGTCTCGGCCGCACCGATATAAAAATCCACTGCCGCTATACCCGCATAGGCGGGGACGTTGTTGATCAATACCCTCGACGCCTTTATCCTTGGTTTTGTGTGCCCGAAATTAAAAAACGCCCCGGATGAACACATTGGCCCGAATGTCCCGGTCGTGACCACGTCAACCTTTTTGGCGGCCTTGACCTCGCCCTCTTTTTTTACGAGTTTGACCATCTCCTCGGCGGTTATAACCACGACCTTACCATTCTTGATTTTCTCGTTGATGTCGGAGATACTCTTCTCTACAACATTTTTGCCCATAACGATACCCAAATAGGATAGAAAAGGATATAAAAGGCGCCGGCGCCCCTTTTTGATTTCGGTCGATAATCTCTATCGACAGTGGGTGAAGGGGAGTCCCCAGGGATTCAATTTGTGTTCTCCGAGGAAGGTCCTCCTTATTTCCCTTTTTTTGTCTATCTTTAGATCGAATTTAATACAGGGATAATATCCATCGACATTAAAATCGAAACCGAATTCGTCTTTTTCGGTCTCGTAGGAAAAAACTATCGTGTGAGGATTGGATAGCCTGACATCCTCATCCTTCATCTTGTTTGATGCCTTATCCAGATCTTCGAAGACGCCATTTGTCATCGTAATCCTTCCGGAAAATGAGTGGAGCACCCCGGCCGATATCGTCCTGAGGTGTATCCCGTCTTTGTCCCTCCAGATGTAATAGCAGTAGATCTTATCATCTATGTCGGGCTTACTCTCGATGTCGCCCTCGGCCCAGAGAGGAGAGACAACAAGAAATAGACATATTACGGCCAAGGCGAAATGGAGTGACCTATCGATAATCCTTTTAAATATCACGTTTTTATCTCAAAAAACTTTACCTTATTATGTATTCTCGTAGCCGGTGATCTCGCTGATGCGTTTGTAGAGGGGCGCAAGTGAATCGTATGTCTTCATGTATACGTCCTTGAAGAGCGCATCGTACATCTCGTGGTTTTTTTTGTCCGGCATAAATTCATCCCCCGTTTTCACCATGGCGCCAACCGCCTCATCAAAACCCTTAAACATCCCGGTTCCGACGGCGGCGTCGATCGCAGCCCCGAGGGCGCACGTCTCGTAGGTCCTCATTCGTTTTGTCGGAAGGTTGAAGATATCTGCGGCTATCTGAACCGCCATATCGCTCTTCGAGCCGCCGCCTCCGACCCTGAGCTCCTTTAGGGGTACCTTCGTCTTTTCCTGCGCGAGTTCCCCGAGGCGTCTGAGCTCGTATCCGATCCCCTCGAGGATCGCCCTGTAGATATGTGCCCTTGTGTGTACGCTCCCGAAGCCGATTATTGAGCCTTTTCCGAATTCCAACGATGGTAGCGGAGTCCAGTAAGGCTGAAGCATAAGGCCCATAGAACCCGGTGGGATGTCCTTTATTACCTCGTCGAAGATAACTTCAGGGGCGACATTCCTCTTTTGCGCCTCGATCGCCTCCCTCTGTCCCATTTGTTGGGTGTACCAGCGGACCATCCAGAAACCCCTGTATATGAAGCATTCGAGGTTCCACGCATCAGGCATTGCGGAGCACCACGTGAAGATGCGGGATTTTCCGTCCTCTAGATATTTCTTCGTAACGATCTCAAGCGTGGTCGCGGTTCCGAATGAGATATTCCCGATGTCGGGGGTAATCGACCCCGAGCCAAGGGATTCGGACTGCTTGTCACCGGCCCCGACGATCACGGGTAGCCCCTCAGGCAGGCCCGTCTCCTGCGACGCCTTTTTGGTGATATGTCCCAATATCTCGTGTGGTTTATATATATCGGGGAGGTGGTCCCTCGTGAGGTTGAAGAGTCCCATTATCTCGTCGATCTTGTACCAGTCGAATTTTTTCTGTTCGAGGGGCCAGTAGCCGACGTACATCGCACAGGAGTCCCTGAAGTTGTCGGTGAGCTTCTTGACGAACCAGCTTGTCACCTGACAGAACTTGTGTGTCTTTTTATATATATCGGGCTCATAGGTATATATCCATGTGAAGCGAGAGTTCTTCTGGATGAAGTTGATGAATTTCGATTTGCCGATCAGGCCGAATAGAATCTTGATCTTTGCGCTCACCGGCGGGGGATTTTCTGTATACCTCTGATCGAGCCAGATTATGCTGTTGCGTAGCGGGTTGCCGTCCTTGTCGACGGGGATTATATTTGATCGCTGTGTCGTGATTCCGAGCCCCGAGAGCTTTTTTGGGTCGAAATTCTTGCTCTTTGAGACCTCGTTTGTCACCTTGCAGAATTTCTCCCAGTAGTCCTCGGGCCTCTGCTCGGCCCATCCGGGCTTTAAAGAAAAGTAGGGCTCGTGAGGGGCCTGGGCCTTCGCCACCTCGTTTCCCTCCATGTCATACACGATCGCGCGGACGCTTTGGGTTCCGCTGTCTACCGCCATTACGAATTCTTTTTCCATAACTCCACCTATTTAATCAATTATGGAATATAAAAGATAAAAAAACCTCTTTAGTAAAAAACTATATCTCAGGCTCCCATGTGGGATCTAATTTCTTGTAATACTCGAAGAATCGATCGCGGTGTTCCTTTGCCTTCTCTATGAGACCTTCCTCCTTCAAGATCCCTCTTTCAATCAAGATGTCCTCAAGCTTCACCAGTGCCTGTTCGTATGGGGGGCATCCGGGAAGGAACGTATCAAACCCGGCTATCGCGATCCTGTTTCTGATCTCTCTCACCTCGCCCGAGCATCCGAGGGCACAGTCCCCCAGTATGAACGTGTTTTCGAGATCCCATTTTTTCCCGTTGGGGACCTTTGGATCGATACCGCAGATGAGGCTCGTCTTTCGGTTCGATCCACCGGGTATCTTTGCGAGATTCGGGAGTGCCAGGGCAGCCATGAGCCAGCAGGTCTGACATGCCCCGCCTATATATACATCGACGTTTGGATATACGCCTGTAACGAAGGTCTCTATCGGTTGTGTGTAGTTTATAGGTAATAGGAATTTTTTAGAAACGGCGTCGATATCCTCACCCAAGACCTCAATGTTGGATAGATCCATAATCCCCAGCCCGTCGTGTGCGGCTATACGGGTGGTTCCGACCACGAAGGGATTTTCGATTCCCATGATCCTTGATGCGACCGAGTCCGTTGCGACAATGTCATTTCCGGCGATTATGAGTCCCATCGGGACGGGAGAACCCCCTTCACCCGCACCCATCCCCTCCATTCCGATGAGCCCGTCGATTACTACGAGGTCGGGTTTTCTGACCTTTGAGATATCGACCATGTGCTGGTCGAGGTCGTCGCGGTGGCCGAAATATCGGTCACCCTCGTTTAGGAGACCCTGTAGATTTTTTATCCCGAGGGTCACCATGGTCATTGTATGGGTCTTCAGGGCGGGGAGGTTTATAAAGACGTCGGCATCGAGCACAACCTTGGGGTAGTCCACAAAGTGTAGGACTTTCCCGCCCGGCACCATAACGCACTCCCTTTCTGTGTCCTCGGCGCCGATGATCTCACCGCCCGCTTCTTCTACAGCCTTCTTTATCCCGATAAGTCTCATCACATCGGTCGTCTTGAGACCTCGAAGCATTGTGCCGGATGTGCCGCTGTCTTTCGTGTTTATCCGCTTCATCAGCGTCCCGACGCTCACCCCCTCGATGACGACGACCCTCTTTGCCCCGGCCGATTTAGAAAGCGATACGAGTGCCCCGATGACCCTGCGGTCTACCGAGATCGGAGGCGGGTAGGGAGCGAAGAGGTTCGGCTTGATGACGACGGTTTGGCCCGATTTAACGAATTTTTCTATTCCACCCACAAGATCAATACTCTTTTTAAGCATCCCGTCGATGTCTGTCTTTGAGACGGGAAGGTCCGATTTGATGATCGAGACCTTAGATTTTTCCGTTGATTTTTCTGGCATACAAAAATTTCCCTAAAAGAATCTTTGAGAGTGACTTTTTTCCTTTTAGTTCAGTGCTTTATATTGATGTCCTACTAAATAGGGTCGTCTGATGATGACCCTTATATCATATATATTGGATATTCTCAATGGAGTTATTTATGGAATGATAAAATTCGGCTAAAAAAAACAAAAAGAGGAATAAAAATACCCGGACTCTATGTGGCCGGGTCTTCTTTTTGAGATTTATGGTGCCGAAGGCGGGAATCGAACCCGCACGGGCATAACCCACCACCCCCTCAAGATGGCGTGTCTACCATTTCCACCACTTCGGCACGGATTTTATATTATATAGAGGGCCCACTCTTGTCAAGATAATTTGAGATAGCCCTAATCGGTTTCCCCGAAGGGGATATCCGGCACTTCCGGCAGCTCTTCCTCCACGCCCGGCTTATCACCCAGATCCTTCATAATTGAAGGCGAATTGATTGATGTGGCGAAATAGGCGAGGGTCAAGCTCGTAATCATGAATACAACGGCGGCGATTGTAGTAATCTTGTTTAAAAAGGTTATGGGTCCTGAGCTGCCGAATAGTGTCTGACTCGACCCCCCGAATGCCGCCCCCATATCCGAACCCTTACCGGTTTGACGAAGGACAATCATAATCAAGGCGAAACAAACCAGAATGTGAAGGATTGTAATGATTGCCGTCATTTTATATCTCCTAAATTGTTCTTTTCAAAATTGTAAGCGAAGCCATAGCCCCCTCTCCCCCCAAATCGCCCCTTCCCCCTATCTCCTAAACCTTACGATCCTCTCAAAGGAATCCACATCCAGGCTAGCCCCTCCTACCAGCGCCCCGTCTATATCGGGCATGGCGAGAAGCCCGTCAACATTGTCGGGCTTAACACTACCACCATACAATATTTTTAGGTCTTTTGCAATATTTTTGTGAAAATTATTTTCTATGAGATTACGGATAAATTCGTGCATTTCTTGTGCCTGATCGGGGGTTGCGTTGACCCCCGTCCCTATGGCCCAGACGGGCTCGTAGGCGATTACTACATTCTTGAGATCGTCTACTGCGATCCCATTAAGTCCGCCTGTGATTTGGCCCTCAACTATGGTTTCGGCCTTTCCCTCATTCCTTTCGTCGAGGTTTTCCCCCACGCAGAAGATAGGGATAAGGTCGTTCTTTAGCGCCGCGCCTATCTTCTTCGACAGGTCGTCATCGGTCTC
The DNA here is from genome assembly GCA_964506935.1 of uncultured Thermodesulfobacteriota bacterium. Taxonomy (GTDB): domain Bacteria; phylum Desulfobacterota; class Zymogenia; order Zymogenales; family Zymogenaceae; genus CAZDOD01. The sequence continues at coordinate 11,558 of CAZDOD010000019.1, forward strand.
TTTAAAGTATTTTCGCCTCTCTGAGTGCCCAATGATCACCATCTCTGCCCCGGCCGCCTTTATCATATCGGCCGATGTCTCGCCGGTGTAGGCGCCTTCACTCTCATGGTATATGTTTTGTGCCGATAGTTTGATCCTTGAGCCTTTGAGAACCTCAGAGATCTGATGGAGCACGGTGAAGTTGGGGGCAATCGCAATCTCCACATCGGTCACATCGGAGAGTCTCTCTACAAGCGCTCCGGCGAGTTTTAGGGCCTCGGGGAGCGTCTTGTACATCTTCCAATTACCCGAAATCAGCTTTTTTCTCATCATGTCGAGCCTTTTCTTCTAGGGCGGCTACGCCGGGGAGTTTTTTACCTTCGAGGAGTTCGATGAATGCGCCTCCTCCTGTTGAGATATAAGAAACATTGGAGAGTTCCCCCGCCTTCATCACCGCCACGTCCGTGTCACCGCCCCCAACGATTGTGAGGGCGTAAGAGTTTGCCACCTTTGAGACCATAGAGAAGGTGCCCCTCGAGAAGGCGTCCATTTCGAAGACGCCCATCGGGCCGTTCCAGATGATGGTTTTGGCGTTCTGGAGGGCGAGGCCGAAGAGCATGGTTGTAGCAGGCCCGATGTCCATGGTCTGCCAGTTCTCCGGTATCTCCTGAATCGGGACTATCTTCGTCGCCGCTTTTGCATCAAATTTTTCGGCCACAACGGCATCTACAGGGAGATAGAACTTCACGTTGAGGTCCTTCGCTTTTTTCATTATTTCCTTGGCCTTTTCGATCAGATCGTTTTCTACCGGGGAGGCACCCATATCAAGGCCGGAGGCTTTTAGGAAGGTGAAGGCCATTGCGCCGCCGACAATCAATTTATCAACCTTGTTTAAAAGGTTTTCAAGTGCCCCCAATTTATCTTTGACCTTCTCCCCGCCGAGGATGGCAACCACCGGGCGAACCGGATTTTTAATCGCTCTGTCAAAATAGCTGAGTTCCTTTTCCATCAGGAAGCCCGCGGCGCAGATGTTAAAAAATTTGGTTATTGCCGCGATCGATGCGTGTTTTCTGTGGGCCACGGCGAAGGCGTTGTTAATATATACGTCGGCAAGCTTTGCGAGCTCGCTCGCGAATTTTTCGTCGTTTATGGTCTCTCCCGGATGGAATCTCAGGTTTTCAAGGAGCATCACGTCCCCCGCCCGCATTTGGGAAGTGAGTTCTTCGACCTTGGGCCCGATGCAGTCCGGAGCCATGATTACTTCCTTGTCGAGAAGCCTCGAAAGCCTCTTCGCCACGGGTTTAAGGCTCAATTTCTTGTCGACCTTGCCCTTGGGTCGTCCCATATGTGACATGAGGATGACACTACACCCCTCATCTAAGGCGAAATCTATGGATGGCAGGACGCTGCGTATTCTGAGGTCGTTGGTGATATTTCCGAGCTCGTCCATAGGAACGTTAAAATCGACCCGCATGAGTACCTTTTTCCCCCTTATATCCCGAGCATTTAGGTCCTTCATATATTTTATGGCCATTTTTCCCCTCGTCCCTTTGTGATATCTCAAATAGACATTTGCCAGGGTTAGATTTGCTTTCCGATGTAGACGGCGAGGTCAACCAACCTCTCCGAGTAGCCGCTCTCGTTGTCGTACCAGGCCATCACCTTTACCATGTTGCCTTCTATGACCGATGTCAGCGGGGAGTCGAAGATCGCAGAATAGGGCGATGACCGGAAGTCTATCGAGACCAGCTCCTCTGTTGAGTACATCATGAGCCCCTTCAATTTGCCCTCGGCGGCCTTTTTCATCTTTTCGTTTACCTCGGAGACGGTGACCTCCTTTTTCAATTCCGCCACAAAATCGACTAGCGACACATTGGGGGTCGGGACGCGAATGGCGATGCCGTCAAGTTTTCCGGCCAAATCCGGTATGACCTGAGTTACGGCAACGGCGGCGCCGGTCGTCGTGGGCACAATCGATAGGGCCGCGGCCCTTGCGCGCCTGAGATCCTTGTGGGAGCCGTCCAAGAGACGCTGGTCCATCGTGTATGAGTGGATCGTGGTCATAAGTCCTTTTATGATTCCGAATTCTTGATGGAGGACCATAACTACCGGGGCGAGACAGTTGGTGGTACAGGATGCGTTGGAGATGATGTGATGCGAGGAAGGATCATAGATATCTTCGTTGACGCCGAGGACTATGGTTGCATCGACGCCTTTACCAGGGGCGGCGATGATCACCTTTTTAGCTCCGGCGGCGAGGTGCCCTTCGGCCTCGGCCCTCTTTCGGAACTTGCCGGTGCTCTCCAAGACTATATCCACCCCCAGATCGCCCCACGGTATCTTGGAGAGGTCGCCGGTCTCCCGTATGATCTTTACTTTTTTGCCGTTTATGGTCATGGAATCGGCATCGTGTTTTACATCACCTTCAAAAGTGCCGTGGACAGAATCATACTTAAAGAGGTGAGCGAGGACCTCCGATTCGGCCCTGCTGTTTATCGCTACGGCAGTAATGTCATCCCTTCTCAAGATGGCTCGAAGTGAGTATCTCCCGACCCTGCCGAAACCATTTATACCAACCTTTGTACCCATAGTATCACCTCAATATCTATAGGATATTCAATAAAAATAGACAATGGAATTACTAATATACCAATTATATCTGTTCGTCAAGGGATTTTGCAAGCAATATGAGTGTATGGATTCGTTTTTATGGACGTAGATTTGGACGGGTATTTTCGATAAGGACGTTTAATTAAAATCGGGGTGGCAAGAAATCTTTTAGGCTTGCGGTTTTCAGTTCAAATAGACTTTGGATGGTTTTTCGCGCTTTGTTGTTTCTCTTTGAGATAAGAAGGGCGTATAAAACAATAGTGTCTATGGCGGGCTAGTTGGTATCATCTTTTGATGCTACTTCGGTGTGGACGTAGCCGATGAGTTTACCTGAAAAGTCGAGTATTTGGCCGAGGTCGTAGCCCGATTTTTTGAGCTCCCGATAAAGTGTCTTGGCCAAAAGCTCCATTCCCTTATGACCGTTTCCGCCGTTTGCGGAGTAGCGTCCATTTACCGAGCTTAAACTCTGCTTCCCGTTGTCTTTTCCGTTGCCATTTACTCTCTTGTGATTAGCGGTCATTTCTACCTCCCAAACTATATTATAAGCAAAATTCTTACCATAAAGTTGATATCGGGAAGAAGAAAAAACCTTTATATTTCAGATACTTGGAGTTGAAGAAAAAATCGTTGGGTGAAATCGGTTGACGCAATATGTCATATAGGACACATACATGTGTCAATTATGACACATGTGTAACATTTTTTGGGCAGAAATGGTCATTTCTCGTGAAAAATGTCCAGAAATATAGGTAGATAGTGCGTAATCATCTTAAACGGTCGGGACTTTCTCAAATCCCTTGCACTTTTTTTGCAAAAATGATTTTCCCCAAAAAAGATACCCGGTTATTGTATCTTTTCTTTCATGAGTTTTTTTATCTCTTTTACTATCTCGGGGAGGACCGTTCCGAGTTTTCCCAAGATGAGGTAATCGGATATCTTCGCAAGCTGGGTCGGCTCGTCGTTGATCTCGATTATTATCGCTCCTACATTCGGGGACGGCTCGGTGACCGAAGTTGAGAAAAAACCTCCGCCCCTCTTTGCGACGAACGGGAGTTCGGCCGCGGGATAGACGACCGCCGACGTGCCGGCAACGATCATCACGTCGGAGGCCCTCGCCTCGGCAAGCGACCTCTGGAGCGCCTTCGGCGGTATGGGCTCGCCGAAGAAGACGGCGTCGGGCTTCAAGATGCCATCGCATTTCTCGCACCGCGGCGGAAGCCCCCCCTTTTCCACGATCTTGTCGACTGCTTCGAGGGGATACCTTTCAGAACAGCTTATGCAGCGTGCCCAGAGGAGGTTTCCGTGAAACTCTATGACGTCACGACTCCCCGCCTTTTGGTGGAGATTATCGACGTTCTGGGTGATAACACATTTTAGATACCCCAGTGCCTCCATCTCGGCGAGTGCGAGGTGGGCGGGATTAGGCTTCGCATCGGCCATGTCGAGATCGCCCTCATGTTTCATCTTGATGCTCATCTCCCATATCCTTTTGGGATTTGATATGAAACGGTCATACATGAACTCCATCGGGTCGTATTTCTCCCACAGCCCCCCGGGGCTCCTGAAATCCGGAATCCCCGACTCGGTGCTTATCCCCGCCCCGGTGAGGGCCACGACATGCTGGGCGCCGAAGATCTCCCACGCCGCCCTCTTTATAAGGTCTTTCATATTTCTTTTTGCTCCTCTTTTATCTCAAAGAATGACTATGTTCCCACCAAAAAATATCACACGACCTGATATATCACAAGAAGTTTTTAAAGATCGATTGCGCTCTCAAGTTTGCTTCGGCAGGGTGGAGAAGGGAGGAGGGGGATTAGATCAGATGCAGGAGATGTGGCACTTTTCGCTGTCGACGTGGGTGTATGTCCCGGAGAGACACTCGCGACAGAACGAGGGTGGATTCCCCTTGGCAAATGACTTCCTCAGGTTTCTGTATTTACTCCCGTTCCATATCTCGCGAAATCCCGAATCATTTATGTTGCCGACAAAGAGGAGCGGGAAGCAGCATGGCCTCACGTTGCCGTCGTAGCCGACGTATGCGAAGTCGTATGGCCTGGGGCACGAGGTTTCGGGAATTGGGTTTTTCGGTGGGCCTTCGGTCGTAAAGGCATCGGGGAGCCTTGTCTCGAGGCCGAAAGATTCGGCCCTCTTTTTTGTCTCAGCGATGGATTGGTTCGAAAGCTCCTTTTCGAAATAGAGGCTCCTATCTATCAGGGCGTTTTTATAGGCCATGAGGTAGTTTATCTCCACGGCATCGGCGCCGAGGTCACGCGCGAGGTCAGAAATGTATGGTAGGTCATCTACGTTGTCTTTCATCGCTACGGCGGCGATGACCACCCTGGGGAGGCGGCCGTGTCGAAATTTGGTTTTCCCCTCGGCATTTCTCATGGCGATGAAATCGGAGACGTTTTTCATCACCCTTTCAAAAGACGCCCCCTTTCTTATCTTCTCGAAGGTGTCTTTTTTTGTGGAATCGATGGAGATGGCTATCTCATTGATATTGCCGACGAGGGTCGCCCGTGCCTTGTCTCCCGAAAGGAGCGTGCCGTTGGTGTAGAATGATTTGTGGCACTTGTATGGGGCCACGATCTCCATAATCTTCACAAAATCGGGATGGGCCAGCGGCTCGCCGTAGCCGTGGAGGATGAGCCTTTTGAGTGACGGGAAAATAAATTTCAGGGACTCGAAAGAGGCGAGGGGGAGGTTTCCCGGGCCGTAGTCGAATTCGTTTCGGGCACAGATGTCACATTTGAGATTACAGGCCGATGATATCTCGACCTGAAGTATCTGAGGGAGGGAGAAAATCTTTTCCCTTCCGAGTATCCTTTCGAGATTGTTGATTAGACCGTTCGATTTCGCCTTTAAGTTCACAATAAAAACCTTAAGTGCAGAGTTTCAGAATGAGATTATAGAAAAACTTCACACCGCCCAGAAGCGACTCCTCGCTTATCTTCTCATTTATGCCGTGAACGCCCTTGATGTCTTCGGCGGTGACCGATGCTGGTACGATGCCGTATGACAAGATTCCTATGTCGCGAAAATATCGCGAGTCGGTAAAGGCCGGGGAGATCATCGGGATCGTGACCGATTTGGGGTGAAGCACCTTTGCCACGTCTTTTAGGGACGAGAATATTTTTTCATCGAATTGAGAGATCGAGGGCGGATTGTAGAGCAACTCTCTTATCGTGATACCGTCGTCGCCGAGGCTCTTCCTTATCCAGCCTATGAATTCATACTTGTCGGTCCCCGGCAGGAGACGATTATCGATGCAGGCACTTGCCTCCCCCGGTATAACGTTTACTTTTACCCCCGCGTTTATCATAGTTACGCTTGTTGTATCCGATATCATGGCCCTGATTGACGGGTTTTTCGCCGCAACTCTTCCTATGATTGGTCTTAACGGGGGGATTTTTACGGCCTTGAGGACGGCTCCCTTTAGACCGCCTATCCCCTGTCCGAGACCGTAAAAGAAATCCACCATCTCACCGGACATACGTATGGACCTTTTTTTCTTGGAGAGACGGCTTATTGCGACTGAAAGCCTTATGGGCGCGTTTTCCGCAACCGGGATCGAGGCGTGGCCCGACATTCCCTCCTTTTTGAGCTCGAGCCATAGAGGCCCCTTTTCGCCGACCCCGACCATAAAAAGCGGCGCATCGCCGGGAAGAATGCCCTTCATCTGTTTTCCGCCCTCGTTGATCAAAAGGCTGGCTTCAAGCTTATCCCTGTGCTCCCTTATCATATACCCGGCGCCGTATTCGCCTCCGGTCTCCTCATCGGCGGTGGCGAGAAAGACGACGTCTCTTTTTAATCTCACTTTTTGTCTTGCCGCTAAAATAAGGGCCATGAGGGTCATTACCCCCATCCCCTTATCGTCGAGTGTCCCCCGCCCGAGGATGTAGCCGTCTTTTCTTTCTCCCCCGAACGGGTCGAAATCCCAGGATTGCTCCTGTGCCGGGACGACATCGATGTGAGAGAGGAGGATTAGACCCGTCGGGTCATCTGTCGAGAGCCTCGAAATGATGTTCGCCCTCTTGGGCGCCGACCTGAAAAGCTCGTGAGGGATGTCTTCGCTTTTTAGTATGTCGGAAAGAAACAGGGCGGCCTCCTCCTCATTTCCCGGCGGGTTTACGGTCTTGATCCTCACATAGCGGGAAAGGATCTCCGATGCCTCTTCTTTTATATTTTCCCAATCGATCAAGGTTTTATTCTCCATATTCCGATAGATCGATCCTCCCTCTGAGGGATTTTTTAGAACCCCTTTGTTTCTTATTCACAATGCGCCTCTCTTTCACTCTTCGGGGTATCTTCGTCGGGATACGGGGCTCGGCCTTTCTCTCGGAATCTTTTATCCTGTCTTCGAGACGCGAAAACGCCTTTTTGAGGTTTTGGATCCTGTATCTGCTCTCGGTCGCCACGGCTTTTAGCCCCGTGGCGATATGGGTGATCCTTACGGCGGTGTCCTTTTTGTTTCGCCTCTGTCCACCGGGGCCCGACGCCCGAAAATAATCGATTATGACATCCTTTTTGTCTATCATCTCTTGATTTTATAACGATTGAAGCCAAAGGAAAAGACCTCAGGCCGTGATGAAAGATCTAACGGGATATTCGTGAATGTAAGATTTCAAATAAGGAAAAAATCTGATGATAACCCAACGCTCCCTCCAAGCCCCCCATCTATATAAAAGAGTTATGCCGCTCCCATCCTTATGTCAAGGCGGGGGGTATGTCTCTTTCCGAGATCGGCCCCAATAGCACAGCACATATTTTATTTGGGTCGATTATCTCTTCTGCCACCTCGAGGATGTCTTCGGCTGTGACGCTGTCGATCTTTTCGATTATCTCATCTGCGGTTATCTGTCTAGCGAAATACATCTCATTTTTTGCCATCCTCGATAACCTCGCAGCGGTACTTTCCATACTCAATATCAGGTTTCCCTTGATCTGACCTTTGGCCGAATTGAGCTCGTCATCCGAAAGAGGGATTTTAGCGAGTTTTTTCATCTCTCCGATCGATACATCGATAAGCTCATCTACGGATTTTCTATCGGTCCCGGCGTAAAATCCGAGGGTCCCCGCACTCTCAAACGATGCGATAAAAGAATAGACGGCATATGCGAGGCCCCTCTTTTCCCTGACCTCCTGAAAGAGGCGGGAGCTCATACCCCCCCCGATGGTCGTATTTAGGATATACTGGGCGTACCTCTTCGGGTGTGTATAGGAGAGGGCGGGGAAAGCGATGGCTATGTGAACCTGCTCGGTGTCCCTCTCTTTTACATGAATCTTGGGTGTAAATCCCGGCGGTTGGATTTTTCTCGGTCGTCCTTTCGGGATGCCGGCAAGGGATGTGGAGAGGAGCTCTTCTATCTCTTTCCCGTCGAAATTCCCGACCGCCGCGACCATTATGTTGTCCTTTGTGTGGTGGGCCTCCCGATATTTTATAAGCGAATTCCTGTCGATGGAGTTGACGGTCTCGACCTCCCCCAAGATCGAGTATCCAAGGGGGTGATCGCCCCACATGATGGCGAAAAGGAGCTCGTGGATGTAGTCATCCGGGGTGTCCTCGACCATCTTGATCTCCTGAATGACGACACCATTTTCCCTTTTTAATTCGTCTTTTGGGAATATTGGGTTGAGAAAGATATCGCTTATGATATCAACCGAAAGCGGGAGGTCTTCTTTTAAGACCTTTACGTAAAAATTGCAGTATTCTTTCGAGGTATATGCGTTGAGGATGCCCCCGACATCGTCAATGGCCTTTGCGATCTCGAAGGCGTTTCTCTTTTCGGTCCCCTTAAAGAGCATGTGTTCCAAGAAGTGGGCGATACCCCTGGACTTTTCCCCGTCATGGATCGAGCCCGACTTGACCCAGATGCCGAGGGATACCGAATGAACATAAGGAATGTATTCTGTGAGGAGGGTTACCCCCTCACAGATTCCGGTCTTTTTAAACATTTTGTTTTCAGTGGGTGCTTTTGTGTTCAGGGTCGGATTCTCCCAAGGCCTCTTTGCGGCTGAGTTTGATCCTTCCGTCCTTATCGATGTCGATAACCTTTACCCTTACGGTGTCACCTTCTCTGACGATGTCGGTTACTTTATTTACCCTATCGCGGGCGAGCTGGGAGATATGGACAAGACCGTCGACTCCGGGGAGTATTTCGACAAAGGCCCCGAAATCCATGATCCTTACAACCTTTCCATCGTAGATTTGCCCGATCTGGGCCTCCTGGGTGAGGTCTTCGATTATCTTGATCGCCCTCTTTGCGGCCTCCTGATCTATCGAGGCGATGTCCACCCTCCCGTCGTCGGTTATTTCTATCTTAACGCCGGTCTCATTGGTGATATTTCTGATAACCTTGCCGCCCGGGCCTATGACGTCCCTGATCTTGTCGGGATTGATAAATATCGTGATGATCCTCGGGGCGTATGGAGAGAGATCGGGGCGGGGCTTGTCTATGGCCTCTGCCATTTTTTCGAGGATAAAAAGCCTCCCCCCACGTGCCTGATTCAATGCGGTCTTTAGGATCTCCTCGTTTACACCCTCTATCTTTATGTCCATCTGAAGGGCCGTGACACCGTCTTTGGTGCCGGCGACCTTAAAATCCATGTCCCCCGCGTGATCCTCGTCTCCCATGATGTCAGACAGGACAGCTATTTTGTCCCCCTCCTTTACGAGCCCCATTGCGATCCCCGCCACGGGCTTATTTATCGGGACTCCGGCGTCCATCAGCGACAGGGTTGCTCCGCAGACCGTTGCCATAGAAGACGAGCCGTTTGATTCAAGGACATCCGAGACTATACGGATTGTGTATGGGAAGTCGACATCGCCCGGCAGGACGCCCGAAATGGCCCTTTCTGCCAAAGCCCCGTGCCCGACTTCCCTGCGGGATGGCGATCTGAGCATCCTTGCCTCCCCGACACTGAAGGGTGGAAAATTATAGTGAAGCATAAATGACTTCCAGCTCTCCCCCCTCAAGGCGTCTATCTTCTGTTCATCCTGAGATGTTCCGAGTGTGGTCGAAGTCAAGACCTGAGTCTCCCCACGTGTAAACAAAGCGCTCCCGTGTGCCCTTGGGAGGATCCCCACCTCGCATCTGATATCGCGGATCTGATCGAACTTCCTGTCGTCGATTCTGGTACCGCTGTCGAGGATCATAGATCTCAAAATGCGCCTTTCGACTTCTTCAAATGCGGAAGAATATTGAAAGATCCTTTCGGGATCGTCTCCGATCTCCAAAGAATCTATATATTCCCTTTTGATTTTGTTAAGCTCGGTATATCGATTTTGCTTTACATTTATCTTGTATGCACCGGAGATTTTATCTCTGTTCTTTTTCTCGGCTTCCGAAAATAGTTCCGGGCCGAAAGTCCTGCCTTCAAATTTTCTCTTCTCCAATCCGACCTCTTTTACCAGCTCGAGCTGCAGGTCTATCAGGGGTTGAAGCGCCTTGTGAGCCGTAAATATGGCGTCTAGGACTACCGATTCGTCGATTTCGGAGAATTTCCCTTCGACCATTACGATGCTGTCACGACTTCCGGCAACCACCATGTCTATATCGCTCTTTTCGAGCTCTTCTCCGACAGGGTTTATCATAAATTTGTTGTTTACCCTCCCGACCCTTACCGCGGCTATCGGGCCGGAAAAGGGTATGTCGGAGATTGAGAGGGCGCAAGACGCCCCCGTAAGTGCCATGATATCCGGGTCGTTTTCGCTGTCTATTGAAAGTACCGAGGCGATTATCTGGGTCTCGAAGTTGTAGCCGTCGGGGAAGAGGGGGCGAATCGGCCTGTCGATGATTCGTGAAGTCAAAATCTCCCTCTCGCTGGGTCTCCCCTCTCTCTTGAAGAATCCCCCCGGGATCTTACCCGCAGCATAGGTCATCTCCTGATAGTCGACCGTGAGCGGGAGAAAATCGACCCCCTCCCTCGGCGTATCTACTGAGACCGTGGTTACCAAAACCCTCGTATCCCCATATTTTATCAGTACGGCTCCATCGGCCTGTTTTGCCATTTTTCCGGTTTCAAAAGAGAACGGCCTGCCGTAAAAATCCATCTTTTTTTCCTTTATTGTTTCCATATGTTATTCCTGCACCAGAATACCGGCGCTATTTTCTTATTCCAAGTCTTTCTATAAGTTCTCTGTATCCTTCCATATCTTTTTTCTTCAGATATTCGAGAAGCCTTCTCCTCTTTCCGACCAACTTCAAGAGCCCGCGCCGGGATGTATGGTCCTTTTTGTGTGTCTTGAAGTGTTCGGTTAAGAGATTTATCCTCTCTGTTATCAGAGCGATCTGGACCTCCGGTGAACCGGTATCCGATTCATGCTTCTTGAATTCTTTGATGATTTCCATCTTGGTCTCTTGTACCAAAGGCATGTCAAAACCTCCTTTTTTACTTGTGAAAAACCTTGAACGGTTTTATGTTCATTTTACTCTTACCCTCGACCTTTGCGAGGGCTAGAAGTCTCCCGTCATAGACGAGCTTTACGGTGCTGCCGGGGGCGAAAGCAGCGTCTTCATTAAACGATATCTGCCCCCCGTTTGCCACCTTGATCGCATCTCTTTCGCATAGGGGCAATTCCATCATGTCATATATGGCATCCTTGAGCTCGATTATTAGATCCCATCCATCCTTTCGGTTTGCGACGACCTCATCGAGGTTATGGGCCTCATCTATCGTAAAAGGGCCGGAGCGGGTCCTTCTTAACTCTTCTAAATGGGCGAGTGTCCCGAGTTTTTCCCCAATGTCCGAGGCCAGGGTCCGAATATAGGTCCCGGGAGAACAGGTTACGGAAAAAGTTACCCTGGGCGGGGAAAAATCGATCAGGTCAAGCGAAGATATCCTGACTTTCTTTTTTGCCGCTCTTACCTCAATCCCTTTACGGGCGAGCTCATAGAGCCTCACCCCGTTTATCTTAACGGCGGAATAGACGGGTGGACGCTGCTCGATCTCGCCCGTGAAATCCTCCATCGCCAGTTCGACGTCGTTTAGGGATATCCCATAGATCTCCTTTTCGGCAACGACATTTCCCGTGACATCGAGCGTATCTGTTGCCACCCCCAGAACCATAACGCCCAGATATTCCTTTTCGGTCTTGTCGAGGTGGGGGATCAATTTTGTGCCCTGATTTACCCCGAGAACCAAGACGCCGGTGGCAAAGGGATCGAGTGTCCCGGTGTGTCCCACCTTTTTGGCTGTTAGCGACCTCTTGACCTTCAACACGACGTCATGGGACGTCATACCGGGAGGCTTGTCTATTATGATTACGCCGTTTTGATCCGTCATTTTATGCCTTCCTTGAGGGCGCTTTTGATGACATCGAAGACTTTTAGCTTGACGTCACTGAGCTTACCGTTGATCGTACAGCCCGAGGCGTTGGTGTGGCCCCCGCCTCCGAAGTATTCGGCTATACGGGAGACGTCAAGGGTGTCCCGCGACCTGAAGCTGACTTTATAGCCGCCCTCTTTCAGCTCCCGAAAGAGCACTGCGATCTTGACGCCGGAGATGTACCTCGGGTAATCGATGAATCCCTCTATTATGTCCGGGCCGGCATTTGTCTTTTTGAACATCTGTTGTGAGACCGTTATTGCGCCGATCGTATTGTCATCCGAAAACTCTAGTGTATCAAGGGCCATCCTCAGAAGCTCAAGACGGGAGATTGAGTAGTTCTCGTTTATCTTTTCGGCGACTTTGTCCGGTCTTACTCCGATCTTGACTAATTTTTCAGAAATCTCAAACGATCTCGCCGTAGTGTTGGAATAAGTAAAATTACCCGTATCGCTCATTATGGCGGTGTAGAGACATGTGGCGACATCCAGGCTCAGTGGGAGCTTGGTCGCCGCAATTATGTCATAAATAATCTCCCCAACGGCGCTTTTTTCGGGATCGACGATGTTGATGTGTCCAAAGTTGTCGTTGGATGTGTGATGGTCTATGTTTATGACTGTTCCTAAATTGAGGTCATTGGCGGCTTTGGGATCCGAGCCCATTCCCGTCCTTTCCCAATCGGTGCTGTCCACAACTATCGTCATATCAAAAGACCTGCCCTTTATGTCTATAAGTGAGTTCAAAATGTTGTCCGAATTTGGGAGAAATCCGAAATTTTGAGGGAGAGGGTCGGCCAAAAAAGGGGTTGTCTTACGGCTTTGCTCCCTCAAAAAACAGTTAAGTGCGAGGAGAGAACCAACCGCATCACCATCAGGATTTAAGTGGGATGTCAAAAAGAAACTCTCCGCTTCATTTATAGCCCTTATAACCTCTTCTATCATCTATATTTAAGACTCTTCCTTTAAGTCCGTC
>CAZDOD010000020.1:0-24246 GCA_964506935.1 uncultured Thermodesulfobacteriota bacterium
AGAAGATGATGATCTTAAAAAAATCGCGGAATCAAATCTAATCAAAAAATATCTAAAGGTACTAGTATATATTGTTTTTTATATCCCCTCTTTCATATCCTCCCATGTCTTTCCACTTGTAAATTCCTCGATTTTTCTTGCCGCACTCCTTATGTCCTCAAGGTATTTTTTAACCTCAAGCTGCATAGTTCAATGTCCTTTCATTATCTATGGCTTCGAGGAAATAAGGATTTTTTACCGCTTTTATCATTATCAGGTCAACGTGACATCCCAATAGCTCTGCAAGGTTTTCGAGTAAACCGAAGTAACAATCCGCATGGTCGCCGGGCCTAAGGGGGAGAAATTCCACCAAGAGGTCTATGTCGCTTTTCTCCTTTTCGAAATTATCTCCCGACGCAGATCAGAAAAGCTAAAGCTTACTGACCTGATATCTCTCACATATACGGGAAATATCTGTGATCTTTTCTCTTACAGGTTGTATCATTAATTGATGCCTTGTTTCTGAAAATCCGAGGTGGATTTTGTTATATTACTCCCCTCACTCCTTCGGCTCTATCCGAAACTCGCTCCCACCCTTCCCCTTGCCTGTGATAACGAACCTGACGCCGAGGGCCGATAGCGTCCCCAAACCGCCCGTTAGCGTGATCAGGACGCCGCCCGCAATCAGAAGTCCCAACTTGCTCGTCGGCTCGGGATCGGCTATCGCGGCAATTATCATCCATATTCCGGCACCCGATAGGCCCAAACCAAAAAGCACCGCCATGATGCTCTTTAGCGAGAAGTCTCCCTTCACCTTGGCGGCCCTGATTAATGACACGGCCGACTGGAGGTCCTTCTGCGTGATCCCAATGCCGGCGTCATCGACAAACACAAAGGCGGCCTTATCGGTGTAGAGCTCAAGCGCCCGCTCGAGCCAGTCCTCCTCGCTCGTCCTAACGACCTTTTCAACCGAACCTTTTACCAATTTTCCCATATCACCCTAAATAAAAAATCTCAAGATCAATTTAATTCTACAGAAACTAATGGAGATTGTCAATCACAACAAAATAGGCGATTTTTTATTTAAAAACTCCTGCATCTAATTGACGAAGTTTTTCCAGAGATTTTCTACTAAGAAAATCAAGAGGTTTCGACATTCCTAAAAGGTTCTTTATGTAGTGATTTTTTTGTGATATCCTCATCCGACATGGAAGACGAATTCATAAAAAAGGCCAGATCAACGATCGAGGTCTTCGGGATGCTTTCGGCCGGCGACAAGGTCGTCGCCGCCGTAAGCGGCGGTGCCGACTCAACCGCACTCCTCGTCTCCCTCTTGGAGTTTTCAAAAGAACTCGGCCTCACGCTCTCGGTCGCACACGTAAACCACATGCTCAGGGGGGACGAGGCCGATCGGGACGCGGAGCATACGAAAAGGCTAGCCGAGAGATTCGGTCTTAAATTTTATCTTCACGAGGCGGACGTAAAGAAGGTCGCCGAGAAAAAAGCCCTCAGCATACAGGAAGCGGGACGGGAGGTCAGGGATAATTTCTTCAGATCACTTTTGGAAGAAACCGGCGCACAAAAGGTCGCCACGGGCCATACCGCCTCCGACAACGCCGAGACCTTCCTCATGCGGCTCATAACGGGGTCGGGCCCACAGGGTCTCTCAGGAATACCGCCGGTAAATCCCCCTTACATAAGGCCGCTTATAGAAGTTACAAGATCTGATGTCGAAAAATATCTCGAAGAAAAAAAGATAGACTGGGTCACCGACTCGTCGAACCTCGAAGATAAATATTTAAGAAATCGGATCAGGTACGAGATCATCCCGTCCCTGAGGGAGATCAATCCCGAGGTGGAAAAGAGCCTGATTCGGGCGACAAGCGAATTCAGAAACCTCTTCGATATAATGAGGTCGGAGGTCGACTCCTTCCTCGACTGCCACGTTCGTGGGAACACCCTCGATATCGAAGGATTGAGGAGACTCCCGGCGGGACTCCAATCCGAAATCATAAAGGAGATTATCTACAGGACATCCAAAAAACCCATCCGCATAACCAGTCTCCACATCGACTCGGTCATGAACCTGATCGGGGGAGCTTCCACCGGGGAAAAGTCGGTGAATCTCCCATCGGGCCTCGTCGCCCGCAGAAACTACAACGTCCTTTCGATAGCAGAAGAAACGATACCGGAAAAATTTCCGGCCGAGAAGTTTGAGATATCGATACCGAAAAGCATACGCATCCCGTCGTGGAACCTTATAATCACAGTCGATATCGAACCCGGCCCGATAAAGAAATCGACCGGAAAGGGCAAGACCGCCCACTTCGACCTTAATAAAATCAAGGGCCCGCTCACCCTCAGAACGAGAATCGAAGGAGACCTCTTTTATCCGACAGGGGGAAAGGGGGGAAGTACGGGCCTTAAAAAGCTGACCGATTTTTTCATCGATAGCAAAATTCCGAGGAACAAGAGGGACGAGATCCCGATTTTGCTCTCAGGGGATAACATCATCTGGGTCGTCGGCATGAGGTCGGACGAGAGGTATGCGGCGGGGCCGAATACCAAAAGGGTCATTGCCCTTACATTCGTTTATCTAAGCGCCTGAAAATATAAAAATTGGGCGCAAACCTCATCGGGCGCTTCAATCACATCATTTAGAAAATAACTATATCCTTTTGTCTATATACTTCGACAGGCGCTTTCCCAAAGAGACGACCGTCCAGACCACGGGGAGGCCCAGAGACGTGGGGAAGACGCTCGAGTCACACACGAAAAGGTTACCTATGGATGTCTCGAGGTTTTTATCGACGACCTCCCCGATCCTGCACGTCGCCGAAGGATGAGCACCCATCGGGGGCAGCTCGATTATGGAATCGGTGGGCGCCCCGAGCCTTCTCAGGATCCTCTTCATTATCCCTACGCCCTTTTTCAGCTTCTTTCGGTCACTAGCGGAAATCGGCTTTGAGAAATCGCGGTCGGAAAATATCTCGCCTTTGACATCGTCCCTTATCTTGACCATGATTCCGGTGTACTTTTTGAAATTGACAAATTTCGGTAGATACCTAGGGCCCATCTGTGCAAGTTCAATCGCAAACGCCCCCCAGCCCGGAAAGAGGGGGATTACTATCAAGCCGTCGGACTCGTAGTGCTCGAGCGTCCCGACGCTCATGGGATTTGCCCTATATGTGTCCATCCCGGGGATGATGCCCCCGACAAACTGCAGGTAGTCCGTGGCGAATCCCTTGCCTGCCTCCTCTATGCCCGAATTTTTTAGGATGACGGGGGTTCCCATTGCGCCAGAGAGGACTATCACCTTCCCATAATATTTTACACTCCTCCCCCACCTCTTCCCCTCCACGCCGATCGCCCTGCCATTTTCTGTAATGACCCTATCGATTCTAGTATGGAGGGATACATCCGCCCCATTGGCCTTCGCCTCGTCGCCGTAGACACGCGCCGTCCACTTCGCGCCCCTCTTGCAGCCGATCATACAGTCGGGACAATCCGGCTCGCATTTATCTTGGTCGATGAATTTCTCCATTTTTTCCCAGTTGTAACCGAGGTCATTTGCCGCATCGAGGATTTTGAGGTTCGCCTCGCCTATAAGTTCGTCTGAGAGTTTTTCGATCCACATATCCTCCCTCGCCTCCGCGGCCTCGTCGGAGAGGTCTATACCGACTGGATCGAAGACGATCTTCGGAGGTGGGACTGCACAACCGGCGGCGACGACCGATGAGCCGCCGTAGTTATTGATGCACACAACCCAGCTCTTCTCGCGGCTGAAGGTGAGGCCGAAATCCTTTGCCATAAGTACCGCAGACACGTTGTTTCCGACGAGGTCTATCCTTCCACCCCTTTCGATGAGAAGGACCCTTTTCTTGCGCAACGCCATCTCACGCGCGACGGTCGCCCCACCCGGGCCGGAACCCACGACTATTACGTCATACTCATCTTTCATGGCCTAGTCCTACTTATTACTATTATCGAAAAACCGCAAAAGGGATTTACTCCTACAAATAGAAGGTCTATTTATACACCTCTTTCGGGTCGAAAATCAGATCCCCCTCCTCGATAAGCTTGTCGCCGGAAACCCTCCTGTAAAAACACGAGCGGTGTCCCGTATGACAAGCGGCACCGCCTATCTGATCGACCTTGATCAGAATGGCGTCGCTGTCGCAATCGACGTAAATTTCCTTTATTTTCTGGACGTGGCCCGAGGTCTCGCCCTTCTTCCAGAGTCTTTCTCTTGTACGGCTGAAATAGACGACTTCCCCGTCATCCAGACTTTTTTCCCATGATTCGGGGCTTATAAAACCGAGCATCAAGACCTCCCCTGATTTGTAATCCTGTATAATTGCCGGGATAAGGCCGTTTGATTTTTTAAAATCCAATTTTATCATAATACCACCTGTTGATATTTATTTCGTTTTGGGGAAAAATCGCGTTTTTACCCATCATAATTTAACGAATGATGCCTGTGTCTAAAACATCTACCACCGAAAGCACTATATTTCAAGGAAATTTCTGAATAGTCAACATATATAATCCATGAGAAATATTTTGACACGGTGCCGTGATCATTATAGAATCGGAAAAAATATCAACGAAACCTGATAGAACCACATCAAAAAATCATGTCAAAAAGTGAAATGACCGGCCCTAAACTCGAAAATATCAGACACCTCGATGAGGTCTTCGAGCGAAAAAAGTTTTATCAAAAATCCCTCGACCTCTTTCTTTTGATGATAAAAAAAGAACCGAAAAATCCCCCTGCCTGGGGACATATAGGCCTCCTCCTCTACGAACTCGGACGCCATAACGAGAGCCTCAAATACTTCGCCATGATAACCGATGATGATCCGAAAAACGCCGTTTCGTGGGACGCACAAGGGTTCATAAACATGGAGATAGGAAACTTCAAAAAAGCCGCCGCCTGTTTTAAAAAAGTCATCGAAATCGATCCAAAACGTTCCGACGTGGCGTCCGATCTGGCGTTGTGTCTATATCACGAGGGGGAACTCGACGACGCCGAAAGGCTCCTTTCCGACTGCGTCAAAAAAAGGACCGGGACGAAAGAATATTTTATTTTGGGCAGGATAGACGAACAAAGGGGGTCAGATCCATCCGAGAACTTCAAAAGGTCGATTGAGTCCTATCAGGCCCCAGAAGGCCCGGCCAGGGAGGCAATCTATGCCTCGTTAAACCAGATGAGGGGAATCATCTTTTCAAAATTAAATGATAACACAAATACAAAAGACGCCTTCATCGAGGCGGGCGAGCGGGCAAGCATGACCGATCCCGACAGGATGATACTATCGGGCTTTGATTTGACATACAAGGTCAGGGCCGATTTCATCTTTGAGGTAAAGGGACTTTTTGCTGGTCTCTGAGATGATGTCCGATTCTATTTCGATATCCCATCTCCCCCACATCTTAAGAAAATAAATTCCCCAGTGAAAATCAGGCAGTCTTTATCCCCCTGACATTGAGTTCGCAGACACTCCCCCTGTCCCATTGATTCTCCC
This sequence comes from uncultured Thermodesulfobacteriota bacterium, assembly GCA_964506935.1. Classification (GTDB taxonomy): domain Bacteria; phylum Desulfobacterota; class Zymogenia; order Zymogenales; family Zymogenaceae; genus CAZDOD01. Next base: position 5,508 of record CAZDOD010000020.1, read on the forward strand.
TCAAGTTGAAGACCACATCGACGAGGTCCATAGAAGACTTTGACATATCGCCCAGTCCGAAGGCTATGGCATCCCATCGATCGTTTTTATCCTTAAAAACCATCCTGAGATGATTTTTCCCCACAACCCTTGCCTCATTTATCATCAATCCCCTCCCCAAAAATAGAGGCTCCGGATTTCCCGCTCCGAATGGCACAAGGAGTTTCGCTTCGTGTAGGAGGTTGTACCTCTTGATATCGGATAGGATTATTTCGGCATCGACTTTCAATGTCGGGACAAAGTCGTCGTCGGTCGTCATCTCTCTGACAACCTTTTCGAATCTCTCTACAAGATCGGGGATATTAGCAGCACCGATCGATAGTCCCGCCGCATACTTATGTCCTCCGAAGCTTGTTAGGATATTCTCGATTTTAGAAAGCCCCTGATATATGTGAAAGCCCGAGATGCTCCTCGCCGATCCCTTGGCCACTCCATCTTTTGTCGACAGTAGGATTACGGGTCTGAAGAAGCGCTCGACGAGCCTCGATGCGACAATCCCGATCACGCCGGGGTGCCAGTCCTCCGAATCCAAGACGATAGATCGCCTCTCTTCCAAATCCGCATATGCATCTATCATACCGAGGGCGCTCATCAGAATTTCCGCTTCCATCGCCTGGCGCTTTCGATTTTCGTAATCCAGATCACGGGCGATATTGAGCGCCTCCGCGGGGTCATCTGTGGTGAGGAGCCTTACACCTAAAGACGCATCCCCCATCCGTCCCGAGGCATTTATACGGGGGGCGAGGCGAAAACTCACCATCGATGTATCCATCCACCTTACCCCGGATACCTCCTTTAGTGCTGTTACACCCGGCCTATGGTCCTCGTCGAGCTCTAAAAGGCCGTATCTCACAAGGAGCCTGTTCTCATCCTTCAGGGGGACGACGTCGGCTATTGTGCCGAGGGCAACCAGATCGAGGTATCGCTTGAGGTTCGGGAGATCATCAAAAATCCCCTCATCCCTCAATCTCTTTCTCAAAGCGACCAATAAATTATATGTTATGCCGACCCCGGCAAGGTCTTTGAAGGGGAAAGGGCAGTCGGGCCTTTTCGGATCGAGGACTGCCGCGGCGTCGGGGAGGATATGCGGTACCTCGTGATGGTCGACGACGATCACATCTACCCCGAGAGATTTAGCGATATCGACCTCGTCGTGATTTGAGATGCCGCAGTCTACAGTTACGATGAGATCGGCCCCCTGACCTGCTATATATTTTACGGCTTTTTCGTTGAGGCCGTAACCCTCTTTCAGCCTGTCGGGGATGTAATATTCGGCATTAATCCCCAGTGCTTTAAGAAAAAGGAACAAGATAGAGATCGATGTGATCCCGTCGACATCGTAGTCGCCGTAGATCCATATCTTCTTTTTGGATTTAATGGCACATACCAAAAGATCTATCGCCTTATCCATATCGACCATAATGAAGGGATCGTGGAGTCGGCCGAGATCGGGGTATAGAAACTCGTAGGCGTTTTCCGCCTCTATTAGCCCGCGGTTGACCAGAAGCTCACATGTTACTCCAGACAGGTTGAGCTTATAAGATTTCTGGAGGGACTTTTTGAGGTCTTTGACAAGACCTTCATCGGGTCTTTCGCTCTTCCATCTCTGATGTGATACCTTATAAATACTCATTCTAGAATTATATTTAATTGAGTCCTTTTAGTCAACCCCGACGTACCTTTCTTTAAACAAAAAAAACTTGACTTGTTATGCTCTGGTGGTAAAATTAAAAAGGTGGGGGCGGGATGTTTTTTAAGAGGAGTAATTACTTATAATTCTGAAAATTTTTTATCAATTCTTTATCGGCGAAATAATTGAGTGTAAATAAAGCGATCCTTGTTGGTAATCTCGGTTCTGATCCCGAGGTCAGATATACAGCCGGTGGAAATGCGGTAACAACATTCAACATTGCCACCAACGAGCGATGGACGGACAAGAACACCGGCGAGAAGCAGGAGAGAACCGAATGGCACCGTATCGTTGCCTGGGGTAGGCTTGCGGAAATATGCGGTGAATATCTCTCCAAAGGAAGACAGGTATTTATAGAAGGGAGAATTCAGACACGGAATTGGGAAGATCGTGACGGGAACAAGAGATACACGACCGAAATTGTGGCAAACAACATGGTGATGCTCGGTGGGACTTCAGGAAGGGCGGCGGAAGATTTCGGCGATCGTGACAGCTACTCTGAGAAGGGAGGATCTCTTCCCCCCGAGCCAAAAGGCCCTCCCGACGATGACGATATTCCCTTCTGATTTAAATTATGGACAAACCTTTCATATTAATAGAGAAAGAGCTCTCAGAAGTAGAATTTGAAATAAAGAGGAGTATAAATTCCGAAGTTAATCTCATTCCTGAAATCGGGAGTCATATATTCTTCTCAGGAGGAAAAAGATTCAGGCCGGCCCTCCTCATCCTCTGCTCAAAACTTTTTGGCAATAATTCCAAAAACTGCATACCTATTGCGGGGGTGATAGAGCTCATCCATACCGCGACGCTCCTTCACGATGACGTGGTGGACAGGGCGGATCTGAGGAGAGGGGTGGAATCCGCAAACACTATCTGGGGTAACCAGGCAAGCATACTGGTGGGTGATTTCCTCCTATCTCAGGCTTTCTCGATTATGACAGAGGAAGGGAATTTGAGAATCCTCGAAATAATTGCCATGACCACCAAAAAAATGACCGAGGGCGAGATGTTTCAGCTAAGCCTCGGAAACTCCATCGACATCTCCGAAGAAGACTATATGAATCTGATCTACAACAAGACGGCCGTCCTGATCTCATCCACTTGCCGCATAGGGGCGCTTCTGGGCGGCGCAAAAAAGGTTGAGGAAGAAAAGCTCGTTAAATTCGGAGACAAATTGGGGATGGCATTCCAGCTAATAGATGACATTCTCGATTACACCTCCAACCCAAAAAAGATCGGAAAACCTATCGGAAATGATCTTGAGGAACAAAAGGCCACACTCCCCCTCCTCTACTCCCTGAAGAAGATGAACGCAAAAGACAAAAAATCCATCGAAAATATATTTTACGCCGATTCCAAGAGCGAAGAAGATTTCCAATATGTCACGAGACTTATAAAGGAATATGGTGGTCTGGAATATACCTTAAGGATGGCGAGGGAATTTTCAGAGGACGCCAAGAAATATCTCGAAAATTTCCCCGACTCCGATGTGAAAGAAGCACTTTTCGACATAGCAGACTACGTCATCGAGAGGGGCGCCTGAAGGACCGGCGTCCCAACCCCCAAAAGACATAAGTATCAGTAGTTTGGAGTCATCGGAATAATCCATGAATGGCGAAGACAAAACAGCAATCATAAGGGCCTGCGAGGGTTTCCTTACAGAGTTGAATAAATCCATCAGAAGCAGCTTCATGTACCCTCCATCACACCCATCTTTAAAAAAATCATACGAAAACTCCTACAACAACTTAATGGATTTTATCAATCGCGCCGGGGAGTTCACAATTACCGTGGGTAAGAACGGATTGATATACGAAGAAGTCCCATTCGGCAAAGACATTGATGTATTAAAAAAATTCTCACAGGATCTCGCCCTCAAAAACATCCATCGTCTAACCTTCAGAGAAACCGTCAAGTTTGAGGAGTTTGAGTCCCTGATTACGCTCCTTTCTATGGACGATAAGAAGTTCAGAGAAGCGGGCGGAGCAAAGAGTCTCTTTAACGACAAAAATATAAAAAATATAAACGTAAAAGAGATGGTCTACGACAGCCTCCACAAAGACACCGCCCCGGGTGAAGACGAGGATGGCGCCTCTGAGTCACAAATAGGGACAGAATCGCCCGAAGAAGTCGATGAAGAAGCAAAAGAAGAGGACGAGGAGAAGGAATTGGAGTCTGAGATCAACAGTTACATCATGAACCTCTCCCTCGAGAAGGACTATCAAAATTTCAAAAAAATCCTCATCAAGATCGTCAAACTCTCGGAAAAACTCATAGATGAAGGAAGAATCGATCATGTCATCAGGATATTAACCGCCCTGACGAAGGAGGCGTTGCCAATCAAAAAGAGGCCTAGGGAATTTCAGCAGTTATGTTTTAAGGCCGTAAAGAAGTGCTCGAAAAGTGAAGTCATAGATGCCTCCCTTGAGAAATTTGCAGGCAAAGATTCAAAAAACAGGGGGGAGCTTGCGGCTCTCTTAAAAGTCATCGGCAGCGAAGCCATAACGCCCGCTATAAACAGATTGATCGAGCATGAAGATGCTGCGGTGAGGAGGAACCTGATTCAGCTCATCATCGGATTTAGGGAAGCCGCAAGGCCCAAGGTCGAGATATTCCTCTTCGACGAAAGGTGGTATGTCGTCAGGAACATGGCCATGATACTCGGAGAGATCCGAAACGAAAAATCCTTAAATCCCCTGTCGAGGATTATCAATCACAGCGACTTCAGAGTCCAGAGAGAGGTGATCCACGCCTTGACAAAGATAGGGGGCAAAAGGGTCCCGGCCTTCTTTTTGAGAATACTCGAAGACGCCCCTCAACAACTCTCCCTTATCATTATCAATTCACTCGGCATTCTGGGAGACACTACCGCCACAAGCTCCTTGACCGATATCGCCACAAAAAGGGAGCTGTTCTATAGAAACTATGAGTTGAGGAAACAGGCGATAAATTCATTGGGAAGGCTAAAGGATCAAGAGGCGGTGGAACCCCTCGGCAAAATCCTCCTCAAAGGTGAGTTCATGGGGGGAATAAGGAACGAAGATCTCAGGATCGATGCGGCAAAGGCGTTGGGGAGGATAGGTGGAGAAAAGTCCGCTGGGATCCTTTTTACCGCGGCAAAGAAGAGAAATCGAAATATAAAGAGGGCGGCTGAAACAAGCCTCACCTTTATGGGATTTGGATATGAACAAATTAGAGGATGAAAAAAGGATAAAGGAACAATTTTTCGAGGCGGCCAAATATATAGGTGGTTCCCTTTCGAGCCTCCGCCTCTATCCGCCGACTCACCCCTCGGTCACGAAGTCAATCGACGAGCTATACCGCTCAATTATGGAACTCATCGGAGACAAGAGCCGAATCGTCATCGCCGTAGCGAGGAATATACCGATACTCGACGGAGTCCCCATATACGAGAAAAATGTCCATATGGACACATTCAGAAACCTCATTCTGGGCAAGGGTATCGAGGTAATCATAATCAAGTCGGGCCTGAAGAAGGAAGAGCTCGCCCCCTTTCTCAATCTCCTCAAAAAAGATGACGAGGATCTGGACTTTTCCGACCTCGGCCGTATCCTCGAAAAACACAACATAAGAAGCATCCTCATCAAGGATATAAACTTCGACGAGCGGGCAAAAGAGACCTACTTCTCTACAATCGATACGATCTCCCAGACCTTAGAGGACGTGAGGCTCGGAAACAAGCTCAACATCTACGAAAATAAGCGTGCCGTCAGGGGGATAATCAACTCGATCCTCGTGGACAAAAATGCGCTTTTATCCCTCACGATGATAAAAAACTTCAACGATTACCTATTTTCCCACTCAGTCAACGTCTGCATCCTGTCAACCTCGCTTGCCGAGGAGCTTGGATACAGCGAGGAGCTCCTAAATGATATAGGACTCTCGGGGCTCTTGCACGATATAGGAAAATTGAAAACTCCCAAGGATATCCTCCTCAAGCCCGGAAAGCTCAACGAGTCCGAATGGGAAATGATGAAGAAACATCCCTCTTTTGGCTCCGATCTCCTCACGGATCTCAAAGGGGTGAGTCCGAAGACCATAAAGATGGTCTATGAGCACCATATGAGACCGAATCCCAAGGGGTATCCGAAGACGAAAGAGGGCCAGGCTTCTCTTGCGGGAAGCCAGATCATCGCAATCGCCGATACCTACGACGCCAGCACTACATTGAGACCCTATCAAGCTCCACTGACACCCGTTGAGGCCATCAAGAAGATGAAGAAGATGACAAAGGAAAACAACGACTTCAATCCCGAATTCATCGAGGTCTTTACGAAGATGATCGGTATCTATCCCATCGGCGCAATGGTCAGGCTCGATTCCAACGAGCTCGCCCTCGTATCCCGATACGGTTCTTCACAGAGAACTGCCCCAATCGTAAGGATCTTTATGGACAGAGACGGCCATATGCTGGAAGAAAAGATCGACGCCGACCTAAATGACAATGATATCGATACCGGAAAACCGATCCGCTCGATCGTATCGGAGGTGGATTCCTATTCGAGAGACATCGACCTACACCAGATCCTCACCTGATATATATCCAAATTAGAGGGGCATAGAAAACGAAGGACTTGACATAATGCCCATAGTTCCATACGGTTTATAAGTTGTTGTATTTTTTTTACGCTTTCTTCCTTTTTTTGAAGGAATCGCACTAACGCCATTTTTAGCGAAGTGAGGATCAATCCATGGAGACACCCAAAAGGGTCCTTGTCATTCAGGCGCATCCCGATGACGCCGACTACTACGCCGGCGGGACGATCAAGAAATTCACAAACAGGGGCACAGACGTCCTCTACCTCACCTGCACCAACGGAGACAAGGGAACGAGGAATAGAAGCATCTCGTCCCAAAAACTCGCCCTGATAAGGCGCGGCGAACAGAAGATGGCAAACGAGATCCTTGGCGTAATAAACACGGTCTTTCTCGACAATCCCGAAGGAGAGCTGAAATACGACGCCGATCTATTGAGCGAGGTCGTCCTCACGATAAGGGAGTTTCGACCCAACACGATAATCACCTTTGATCCCGACTGGCCCGATGCCGAGAGGCACCCCGACCATCACGCCGTTTCGCTCGCCGCAATCCGCGGCGCGGCATTCAGCGGTTTTCACCTCTACTTTCCCGATCAGGTCGAGGGAGGCCTCCCGCCGCACATCGTCAAAAGGATACTCCTCATGAATCCCCGAAGGCCGAATATTTCTTTTTGGATCTTTCCACACCACCGCGACAAGATCAGGGCGGTAATGTCCCACAAGAGCCAGATGGCATACATCCTCGATGAAAGGGGAAAGGGTTTCTCCGAGAAGGTCATCGGCGGGATCCCTAAGGTCTTCGTCTTTTTCATCTTCGCCTTCCTCGACCGCAACTTTCTCTACGAGAGGTTCAGGATGATAGACGGAAAGAAGCTCTTGAAGTAGGGATTATGAAATGTCTAATGGTTTAGTATAGGAAGATGATAATAGACCGGCCTCCAGGGCTTATAAAAAAATAATCTTTCCAACTCATCCGCCCCCCCTTAACTTTTTCGCTATCAATCCGACCTGTGCCGTGAGGTTAAGGAGATAAGCCTCCTCGGGCTGCTTGTCCATCCGTTCGGGGATAAATTCCTCGTCCTTTATCCGTCTTACGACGCTGTCTTCATCCATATCCTCTTCTTCGAGATATTTCTCGATCTTCTCCTTGAATGCCTTTGTGTCTTTGAGCGCCCTGTCGAAGTAACTCTCGATATTTTCACTTTTGACTATCGTGCTGTGTCCCGTAAGGATCATCTCGGGGGATTTCTTCCTCACCTTTTTGATGGACTCGACGTAGTCTTCATAACTCGAAAGGAACTCCGGCGCTACAAAAAAATCCTCGCCGCATATGACGGTCTTTATATGCGGAAGGAAATAGGTAACACTGTCCCTCGTGTGTCCCGGCGTCGCAATGACCTCTATGGTTATCCCTCCGCCGAGGTCTATTATGTCTCCATCGGCGACTACGAGGCCCGGCCTTATCCTGCTGTAGTCGAAATCTTCGTCGGATAATTCCGATTCGGGGTCATAAATTTTTGAGATATCCCTGTTTAGCCTCTCGATAGTCTTTCTCGCGCCTTCCCGCCCCAGGACATAAAAGAGGTATTCCGGCCCGGCGACAGAAAGCTTCGGAAAGCGGTTCATCAGGTACGGGGCGCCGCCGAGGTGGTCAAAGTGGGAGTGTGTAAAGAAGAGGAGGTCGGCACCCTTCCCGTCTCCGAGGATTTTTTTCAGGTCATCGAGATAGTGGGGCCCCATGAAGGCAATCCCAGAGTCTATCTGGGCGATTTTTTTCTCCCCGATGATCAGAAAAGACGGGAAATAGCGGTTCCCGAGTGCGTATATTTCGTCTGTGATTTTTTTGTCGGTGACCTTATCCATTTTCCCCTGTTACAAAAAACTTTTTCGATTCTATCACAAAGTTACCATCTGAAAAAGTATTTTGAGATATTTTTCGAAAAAATCGACTAATTTCGCCGCACAGTTTCATTTGACACAATCAAACGTTTTTTGATATAGGATAAAATATAAAAGCGATTTCTCGCATCACCGTTTTTTTCGAGGGAAAAATGAAAATAATGGTTCACGACGATGTCTTTTTGAGATATCAAAGGGCCGAGGACAAAAAAGGCGACATCTGGTTCATACACGGGTACGGGGATTCGGGCCTTTCATTTACCGAGGCATTCGGGTCGGTGCTCTCGGAAAGATTTGATCTCTTTGTCCCCGATTTTCCGGGCTTCGGCGCAACCCCGTACCGACCGGGATCGGCAACGATAGAGGATTCCACCGAGATACTGATAAGCCTGATAAGGGATATCTCAAGGGACAGCCCGATATTTATCGTCGGCCACTCCCTCGGCGGGATCATAGGAACTAGGGCGGCAAAGGAACTCTCGGGTAAGATTATGGGATACGTAAGCATCGAGGGGAACATGACGAAAGACGACACCTTCGCAACCGGTCTGACCAAGGGATACGACGACCCCGATAAATTCTACGATTTTTTTCTCGGCGTTGTCATCCAAAAAATAAAAGACGACGAGATCTTGTAGCGTTTCTTTGCGAGCCTGAGGTTTTCCCATCCCGAGGCGCTTCTCATCTGGGGAAAGGACTGCGTTGAGGCAACGGGGGATACGAAGGCGGGGGAGGAATTTCTTGAACTAAAATGCGAAACGCTGTTTATCTGGGGGGACAAGAGCCTTCTGAAGATGACAAAAGAATTTATCGAGGCACACAAGATAAGAAATAAAGAGATAAAAGGGTCGGGCCACTGGCCGATGATAGATAACAGCGATGAATGCTACGGGGCGATATCCGACTTTTTTTCAGAAAAGATTTAGGTTTTTCGTCTTTTTCGTGTTTGATGACGGCTCCCTTGGGAGCTTTTTTTATTGAATTATCTTATATCGGGGCGGAAAATATATACATAAAAAAGGGGTGGAAATCAAATCCCCCCTCCCCTCTTATATCTGGTGCCGAAGGCGGGAATCGAACCCGCACGGAGATACCCCCACTAAGTCCTGAACCTAGCGCGTCTACCATTTCCGCCACTTCGGCATAGCTTATTTTCTTGAAAAAAAGCTGATTTTAAATTATACTGTTTTGAATTTGATGTCAAGAAAAATTCATGTATCGAAGATATGTCTCGCTTCGTCGAGATGTTTTTTTATTTGTTTAAGATATCGATTGAAATGAGTCGTGATCTTTTGGCATCTGTTTTAGTAGCATAAAAAAGGTAGAAAATGGAAATAGTCGAGTGGGAAAAGGGATACAACTCCGATTTTAAGAAAACCGTCCTGACGATCGGAAACTTCGACGGCGTGCATTTGGGCCACCAGGCGATTTTCAAGGATGTGGTAGACAAGGCCAAAAAGATCTCCGGCACACCGGCCATAATGACATTTGATCCCCACCCCCAGAAGTTCTTTTCGGGAGAGGATGTCCCCATCATCACCGGCTTTGAAAATAAGATGGAGCTCATCGAGCCATTGGGGATAGAGGTCGTCTTCGTCTGCGGCCGTACAAAAGAGTTCTACATGATGAGCGCCGATGAGTTCGTTCGCGACGTCCTGGTCGATAGCCTTCACATATCGCATATCATCGTGGGGGATGATTTCGCCTTCGGGTCGGGGAGGAAGGGGGATTTTAATTTCTTACGGGAGATGGGAAGGAAGTATAAATTCGATGTAACCGAGGAGCGATCGGTCACGCTGGGAGGGATATTGATAAAGAGCACGGCGATCAGAAATCTCATCGCGGAAGGGATGGTGGCCGAGGCCTCGATATATCTCGGGAGGGATTTCTCGATAAACGGGAAGGTGATCTCCGGGATGGGGAGGGGAAAGAAGTTGGGGATTCCCACCGCCAACCTCGAATATAAGGGGGGCCTAATCCCGCCTTTCGGCGTTTATGTCGTCAATGTTTCTGTTGACGGAAAATTATTCGGCGGCGTCGCAAATCTCGGCGACAACCCCACCTTCGGCGACGTCACCTTCTCATTTGAGGTCCACATCTTCGATTTTGACCGTGACCTCTATGGAAAGGAGATCGAGGTATCATTCATCACCCGCATAAGGGGTGAAAAGAAGTTCAATAACATAAAAGCGCTCAAAAAGAGGATGGAAAAAGACATAAAGACCGCAAAGAATATCTTGAAATGGCGGGAGATGTAATTTGTGAGGCAAAAATCAAATTTTATTTCGACCTAAAATCAAATCTTTCCCACCTGGGATATTTTTTTAGTACCTCCCACGCCACTGTTATCGTATTCGGCTCAAATCCAAGACCATCGAAAACCACATACTAACGACCCATTAGGGCAAGATCAGTACTGTAAATCCCGCCCTATTTAATTACGCCGAAAAGGTCAGCTTCGTCCCCGCCATGTTTACGATAAACTTTTCGGGCATCGCCGCCTCTATCCTCATGACGGAGTTCCTACCCGTGCAGTGGGTCGGGATCACGTATGTGGGGTCAAATCCCACTAGCCCCTTTATGGTCGGCTCAACCGCCGGCTCCATCTCAGCCCCCGTCAGGTGAAATCCACCCATTATGGCGTATATTTTATTGACGCCTGTCACCTCTTTCGCGTAATTTACGGTGTTGACTATCCCCGAGTGGGCACAGCCCGAGATGATCACGAGCCCCTTACCCTTGACGTTGATACAGAGTGCCGTGTCGTCAATTATGTCGTCCCACTTCTCGACGCCATTATCCTCGTAATGCATGCTCGCCATACCCTTTTCGTATTCGCTCACCCTCGGTATCTGGCCCAAGAAAATAATATCGCCGCCGACGAGCGGGTACGGCTCCTTTGTCTCTTTGACATTTAGTCCGGCCTTATCGATCATATCCTTTTTGAGGGGTGGCATAAAGACCTTGAAATCCTCGGTTATCTTAACATACCTCGGCTGCCTGAACGCCTCGGGGTGGAGCACAAGGTCAAGCTTCTTACCCACTCCCTTCATCAGCTCCACCATGCCGCCGAAGTGATCCATGTGGCCGTGGGACAGCGCCGTGCACTCTATATTTTTGAGGTCTACACCCAGGGCATTGGCGTTAAATGCCGCCCCTTTTTCGGAAAAGCCAAAGTCAAAGAGCACGCATCGACTACCCTCCCCCTTTGTCACGGTCACGATCGCCGAGAACCCATGTTCGGCGAGTATAGAATTTTTCACCTCCATATCCTTGAGGGGTATTGCCCTCAATACAACCTCGGTGTTGTCCCGACTCGCTATATCAATGTAGTTGTCCTGAAGTGTCAGTATCTCGACCTTGTCGACTTCGTTGATTGAAACGCCCATTTTTACCTCCTTTTTTTATTTACTGTGTACAGAGCCTCCTTACGAGTTCGGTCATTACTTCTGTGCCGTTTATCATTTCATCTACCGATATCTTCTCGTCAATCCCGTGGATCGATTTGACATGGTCCATCGGGGCAAAAGCGGGACAGACACCGTAGGAGGGGATACCCCTCTCCCTGAAGAAGCGCGAGTCAGATGTCCCGATCAGGAGCGATTGCGTGACAACGGCATTCGGGAATTTCTCACGATAGACCTCCTCGATGACCTTGTAGTATGGATTTTCGGCGGGCGAGATTGAGGCATCGGTCGTGTGGATCGGGGTTATGGTGATCTCGTCGTCGGCGAGCTTTTCTTTTACGTAATCGATCATTTTGTCTACTCTCTCTCCCGGAAGGAGCCGGATATCGAGCTCGGCCTCGGCGTGGCTCGGGATGACGTTCGTCTTGTATCCCGCATTCATTATGTTGAAGCTTATGGTGTTTTTTATCATAGCCCTAATCTGGGGCATATTGATGAGACCTGTATCGGTGAGGGTTTTAATGAGTGTCTCATCCTTGCCGTCTTTGACATAGGGGGAAAGGAACTCCCATCCCGTTGCGAGATTCTTGAAGTAGTCGGAGATGATTGGTGTGATCTTGATCTGTGTTCCGGCATCAAGGAGCCTCATGATCGCCCTAGTAAGCAATTCGAGGGCGTTCTGATCGTGTGGAGCGGAGCCGTGGCCCGGCATTCCCTCCCTCGTGAGCTTGAGCCAGCAGATCCCCTTTTCTCCCGTTGCGATCATCTGAACCGGGCCTGTCGGGAGAATGTCCGATATGCCGAATCCACCCTCGTTTATAACGAGGTCGGCGTCGAACTCATCGGAGTGATTGTCAAGGAGATATTTTACGCCCATATCGCCGCCCGTCTCCTCGTCGGGGGTGGCGAGGAAGATCAGGTCGCGGTTGATTTTTACACCCTCCCTCTTCATGGCGAGAAACGCCAAAAGTTCCATGATCCCGATGCTCTTCATATCGAGAGCACCGCGGCCGAGGATATAGCCGTCCTTTACTTCTCCCGAAAAGGGGTCGAAGCTCCACTCATCGGGATTTGACGGGACGACGTCCATATGGTTTAGTAGTATTATAGGTTTCTTCTCGCCGGAGCCCCGTAAAACCGCACTGACAAAGACCCTCTTTGGGCTTGATTCGTAGGTCTTGTATTCCACTTTCTCCTTATCTAATATTTTTGAGAAAAACTCAGCGGCAACGATTTCGTTTCCGGGCGGATTTGTGGTGTCGAGCTTGATATACTCCATAAGGAGTCTTACAGCCTCATGTTCCATAGCAACCCCCTTTCAATCCTTTTGGTTAAGTAAATCTATTTGTATCTATCTATTTCATCACGTTTTCCGTAGAGACCTCGTCCGCATCGGAAAGGAGTTTCTCCCACCTCGAATCAACGCCCCTCTGGATCATCTCGATGTCGACACCTTTGAGGTGTGAAAATCGCCCCTGAATCTTGAGATACCTCGAGACCTCGACCTTCTCTTTGGGTACGTAGTTGACGACCTTTTTTTCCCCACCGAATATCTCGAAAAGGGGAAAGATTCTTGTGTTAACCGCAAGCCTTGCGGCCCTGATCGTCAGGTCCGATGCCATCCGCCACCCCGTCGGGCACGGCATATGGATGTGGATGAACTTCGTCCCCTTGATACCCATACCCTTCTTGACCTTGGCCTTGAGATCTTCCGGAAAGGCAACAGATGCGGTCGCGGCATAGGGGATCCTGTGCGCAGCCACGATTGCCATGATATCCTTTTTTTCGGCCGCCTCCCCCGTCGGGGTGGTGGTCGTCCAGGATCCGATCGGCGTCGCCGAGCTCCTCTGGTTTCCGGTGTTCATGTATGCCTCGTTGTCATAGCATATGTAGAAGATATCCTCGGAACGCTCGCACGCCCCGGACAGGGCCTGTAGTCCTATGTCGAAGGTACCGCCGTCGCCCGCCCATGCGAGAACCGTGACATCACCCCTTTCGGTCATCTCGAGACCGGCCTTTAGCCCCGTCGCCAGCGCCGCGGCGGTCTCGAACGCCGTATGCACTAGGTTTACGCCGAGCGGCATGTGCGGGAAGGCCCCGGTGATGATCGAAAAGCAGCAGGCTGGAAGGCCGATCACGGTCTTTTTGCCTAATACTTCGAGCACCCAGTTCAGTGCGAGCGGCCCCCCGCATCCGGGACAGGCCATGTGCCCCGGCGTCATGAAGCATGAATCGAAATCCCTTCTATCTGTCACGTCACCAACCATTTTCGATAATCACTTCTTAAGGCCCAAAAATATGGGGCCGACTGAGCCATCGGGATATTTCTTTCCGTCCAATATCGAACGAAACGTCTCCTTTACGATATCGACCGTTATATCCCTCCCGCCGAGTCCAGCGATGAAGCTCACGACCCTCGGCGGATTGGGAAGGCCGAAAAGCGCCGCTTTTATCTCCTGCGCGATGGGGCCACCAGAGCCGATACTCACGCTCTTGTCTATTACACCGACAATCGGGACCTTTCCAAGGGTATCCCTGATCTCGGCCTCGGGAAAAGGCCTGAAAGTCCTGACCTTCACCATCCCCGCTTTAATATTTTCGCGCCTGAGTTGATCGACCGCGGTCCTTATCGTCCCCGATACCGCCCCCGCGGCGCAGATTATGACATCAGCGTCGTCGGTATGATACGGCGAAATATGGTCGTATGACCTCTTGAACATATCCCAAAATCTTTTGTTTGTATCATTGATTATCGAAGACGCGCCCCTCGCGGCCTCGAACTGCTTATATTTTACCTCCAAAAAATGGTCGGGTGCGACCACGGGGGAGTACGCCCTCGGATTATCTATATCTATGGCGTTGGGATTTTTTAGGGGGAGTAAAAATTCGTCGACATCTTTCTGTTCGGGGACATCCACCGCCTCCATGGTGTGGGACTGGATGAAGGCGTCGAGGATCACCATCGAGGGCGTGAGTGTTTTTTCCGATATCGAAAATGCCATGATGACAGAATCGAGTGCCTCCTGGTTGTCCTCGGAGTAGAACTGGAGCCAGCCGGTGTCTCGCTGTGACATCGAGTCGGACTGGTCGTTCCAAATGCTCCATGGCGAGCCGAGGGCCCTGTTGACACAGCAGATCACGATCGGGAGCCTCGCACCCGACGCCCAGTGGAGCATCTCGTGCATGAGGGCTATCCCCTGAGACGACGTGGCGGTAAATGTCCTGGCGCCCGCCGTTGACGCCCCTATGCACGCCGCCATCGCCGAGTGCTCGCTCTCGACCTTGATGTATTTCGCATCTAGACTCCCATCGGCAACGAACTCGGCCAGCGCCTCTGATATGTGGGTCTGGGGGGTTATCGGGTAGACGGGGATCACCTGCGCCCTCGCCCTCATTACCCCGTATGACACGGCGTGATTTCCTTCCAAGAGTTTTTTCATACTTTTCTACTATAAAGCCAATAATTGCAAATTTATTCGATATCTATGGTGATTACTCCCCTCGGACACTCCTTTGCGCATATCCCGCACCCCTTGCAGTAATCGTAATTGATCTCGATTCCGGCCTTTATTGCAAAGATCGAAAAGTCGGGGCAGAAGAGCTCGCACGTCCCGCAGTCTATACATCTCCCGCAGATAAAGCACCTCGACGCCTCTTCTTTTGCTTCATCCGATTTGTATCCTAGGTTGATCTCCGAAAAATCTTTGGTTAAAACCTCTGAATCGAGGTGCCCAGCTTTAACGCTCGGCACACGTTCAAAGTAATCTGTATTGACCTCGGAAAAAGAGACGGGATCACACACAGGTCGGGAGGTTTTATGATAGTATTGTTTAAAACTTGTAAAGATATTTTCCGATTCGGCTGTAATCCCGGTCTCGAGTTTCAAGTCGATCTCCATCGCCGCCTGCTTTCCCGACGCCGCGGCGTGGGCGACGCTCCTTATCGTCTCCTTTGCATCCCCGCCGATGTAGATATTTTCCGCCTTTAGAGCCTCTATCTCACCCTTTGCCTTTGCGCCGAGAAATGACAGATCAATATCCTCCCCGACCGCAGATATTACCCCGTCGACCTCTATTTCATGTTCCGTACCTACAGTGGGAACAGGCTTCCTACGACCCGATGAATCAGGGTCTCCTAATTTCATCTCAACGAGCTTGACAATAATTTTTCCCTTAGCGGTCTGAGATATCTCGATGGGTGCCTTCAGGAACTCAATCGGGATTTTCTCGTGTGAAGCCTCTGTAATCTCGTCGGTAAAGGCGGGCATCTCCTCCGGCCCCCTCCTATAAATTACGGTCGGTTTTGCGCCGAGGCGCTTTATGACCCTCGCACAATCGAGGGCTGTATTGCCGCCGCCGATAACGGCGACCTTCCCTCCTATTTCTTTTGCCTTTCCCGAATGAAAATCTCTGAGAAACCCGAGGCCCGATATCACACCAGCGATCTTCTCCCCCGGGATATCCATCAACCGCGATATGTGCGCCCCCGGCGCAACGAACAGGGCATCAAACGATGATTTGAGGCCCTCGATCTTCACAGCCTTTCCGACGTCTATTTTTTCTCTGATCTCGATCCCCATACCCCTTATGAGATCAACGACGGAAGCAACCACCCCCCTCGGCAACCTGTACTCGGGGATGCCGACCGAAAGGATGCCACCGACGGAGTCCTTTTCAAAGATCGTGACTCCATGACCCAAGAGCGCTAGGAAATAGGCGGCCGAAAGCCCTGCGGGGCCAGCGCCGACAACGCCGATCCCCTTTTTCATCTTTTCCCTCTTTGGGGTCAGTATTTTTTTACCTTTGATATTGTCGCCGAGATACCTCTCGACACTACGAATCGCAATAGCCTCGTCGTAATCTTTTCGGTTGCAGTCGGATGTACAAAAAGCGGGGCAGACCCTACCGAGGACGGCGGGAAACGGGTCTTCCCACATCAAAGTCTCCAACGCCGCCGCATGTTCGCCCTCCTTTATAAGATGCATGATGTTCGGGATGTCGTTTACAAGCGGACATGCGAGACTGCACGGAGAGGGCCTCTCTGAAAACATCGGGCGGGCGAAACGCCAGCTCCCCGTCTCGTTCCACAGCATACCCCCCCATGAGGCGGGGACCTCGGGATAGTCGCCAAGCGATGAAATGATTATCTTATCTTTCACGCACCCTTCCCTATTTTTATGTGGTCGAAGGCGTCTTTGGCACCGGATTTATTCTCGTTTGTCTTTTTCGTGATGCTCTCCCCTATCGCCGAAAGGAGGCTCTCCATCGATACGATATCCGTCATCTTTACAAGGGCGCCCAAGATTACCGTGTTGATGATCGGGAGGAGCGATGTTCCGAGGCCGTATCTTATGGCTATCTCGGAGGCGTCGACCGTCCCAATTCTGAAATCCCCGAAGGAACCGAAAGCCTCCGGGGGATCTGGGGAGTTTAAAAGAACGCCGCCTTCTGCTTTTAGTCCCGAGAGGGTCGCATCAAATTTTAGGAGGGTCGAATCCATCACGACGACGAAATCAGGCTCGTAGATATTCTGCCTTATCTGTATCTTTTTTTCGTCTACCCGAAGATACGCCGCAACCGGCGCCCCCCGCCGCTCAAGCCCGAACGACGGAAAGGACTGGGGAAACCTACCCTCTTTGAATATCGCAAGGGCCAATATCTCGGAGGCCGTAACGGCACCCTGGCCGCCGCGACCGTGGAACCTGATCTCAAACATCTCTAGTGTTTATAAAACGAAAGGAAATCTAAAATATCGCCGTATCTATTTGTAATATATTGATACCACATTTTATCGTTTAATAACAGAGATATGTCGATTTTTTTTGAATTCCACTTTATATATTGATAGATTTACTTGTCATGTCACAAAAACCAAAGAAAATAAAACGTTATCGAAAGGGTTGGCCCGAGGCCCTCGTTTTCATCTTCTTTGTGAACACGATGCCTTACCTCCCGCTTTTTGTCATACGATTTTTTTCTTATTTACTTTTTTTCTCCCTCTATCCAATCGTCGGGATATTATCGGGATTGGAAAGAAGGTTTATGAAAAACATAGAAGAGACATATCAGGGGAGCATCAGCAAGAGGGAAATAAGAAGAATCGCAAGGAGGGCGTTGTATAACCAGTATATCGGGGTATTGGAAGTAACCCACTATTTTCACCCGAGGAGAAAGGCCGATCTTCTAAAAAATGTCAGGCTTGAGGGGATTGAAAGGGTATTTGAGGCGAAGAAGGATGGCGTTGGTGCCATCGGTATCACAGCCCACATCGGTAATTTCCAACTGATGGGCGTAAGACTCTCCCTCGAAGACATTAATTTTTGGTTTCTGGTAAAGGATCCAAAGACACGTGCCTTAACCGAGGCGTGGTATCGATACATGGACAGAATAAATCTAAAGAAGATAAACTTCACCGATCGCTCTGAGGCAATAAAAGGGGTCATCAACATCCTGAAACAATCAGGGTTTATCATGATGCTCGCTGATGAATATAAGAGTAACGGTATTAAAGTAGATTTCTTTGGGAGGCCCACATATATGGCTGCTGGTCCTGCCGTTATCTCACTCAGAACAGGTGCAACCCTGCTTCCCATGTTTATCGTCAGGGAGAAAAAAAGCAAATATAAGATCATTTTTGACAAGCCAATAGAGCATCATCCAACCGGGGACAAGGAGAAAGACATCATTGACCTCACTCAGATACGGACGGATTTATTGGAGAAATACGTGAGAAGATATCCTGATCAGTGGCTCTGGGTTCACTCACGCTGGGGTAA
This sequence comes from uncultured Thermodesulfobacteriota bacterium, assembly GCA_964506935.1. Taxonomy (GTDB): domain Bacteria; phylum Desulfobacterota; class Zymogenia; order Zymogenales; family Zymogenaceae; genus CAZDOD01. Next base: position 23,877 of record CAZDOD010000020.1, read on the forward strand.
AAGAAAAAAACTTAAAAAAGCCCAAAAAATGCCTTAGAAGGGGCAAATTAGAAAAAGAGTTGTAATGTGAAATAAAAAATCTGAAAAGAAAGCTCTTGCCTATTCCCGTCATTTGATCTCCATATTTTTCAATCTTACCTGCCTACAGCAATTCTATTTGAAAACAATACAAATTTGTATGAATCCTTCGCCTTCAACATTATATATTTTATCATACGGGCAAAATAAAACTTGACAATCGTAATAATATAATGATAATATTTTCAAGGCCGGCGTTCCGGCTTTGTGCAGCTCATTTTTAACAGCATTGGCGTACTATTCCAACTCTGTCCGGTTTGAATTGGAATTTAATTTCACCGTTGAATTGTCG
>CAZDOD010000021.1:0-24020 GCA_964506935.1 uncultured Thermodesulfobacteriota bacterium
TATTACTGTCTTCCACTGAAAATCAACTTTTTCGATCAAGAATACTGTCGAAAGAAGTAAAAGTGTTATTACAGAAATATATATTTTCCATTCAATATTAGTTCTATCATGCAGGCGAGCTAACCTTAAGTCATACAACTTCAAATATACATCACACTGTTCTTTTATTGTCATTGTAGTGTTATAGTATTTATTCATCATGACCTCATAAATAAATTATTTTAAAAAATATGTCTATTATATTCTGGCATTGCCATTGAAAAAATCCCCTAAGGTGATTAACTAGTCAATGCCGAGATGTTGCGTCATTTTTTTAAAACCTTAAAATCTTTTTCCCCTTCCAAAATAAACCGACCTCGCACTCAATCACCTCCCGTCCCCCCTGAAAACAAAGGCGTCGAAGATGGCGTATATCCAAAGGAAGATAAGGGCGAGGAGGTAGAAGAGTAGCAGATCCCCCCTGTACGACAGTCCCGTCGATATGAATTCCCAGATGGAATAATAAATCCTCTCCGTGTCCCTCATTGCGACGGCAAATCCCTTGATCAAAGTATAGAAAAGGCCGATCAGGGAAAACGACGTCAAGACTATGATCGAAACGCCCCTAACGTAGTGGCGGTCATAGATCTGCCCCGCCCCCGGAAACACAACGGCCGAAAGGAACGTTGAAATGTGTCTCTTTTCCATATCTCCCCTCACTAAAAACTATTTTCCTTTATCCACTTCCGTCTTCGCGCGGACCCACAGGGCCTCGAGCTCGTCCATCGTCATATCCCTCATGTTCCCGCCTCTTTTTTTAACCTCCTCCTCGACGTATCTGAAGCGGTGGTAAAATTTTTTTATCGTCCGCCGGAGCGCCAGTTCGGGGTGCACCCCCAGGAAGCGGGAGAGGTTGACGACGGTAAAGAGTACATCCCCTATCTCCTCCTCGGCGTCCGTGAGTTTTTTCCCAGACATCGCCCCCTTCAGCTCCGAGAGCTCCTCATCGAGTTTTTTCAAAACCCCGTCCGCATCGTCCCAGTCAAAGCCGACCTCGGACGCCCTCCTGCCATATTTTTCGGCGATCACGAGAGCCGAAAGCCCCCCGGAGATGCCGTCGAGTATCGAATCGCTTTTTCTCTTGCTCGCCTTTATCTCCTCCCAGCTCGTCTCGACCTCTTCGGGCGTCGTAAGCACCTTTTCTCCGAATATGTGGGGGTGTCGCTCTATCATCTTTTCCCCTATCGCACTTGTCACATCATCTATTGTGAACTTTCCATCCTCCTCACAGATCCTCGAAACGAATAGTATCTCAAGGAGTAGGTCTCCCAGCTCCTCCCTGATCTTGCCCGCTTCTTTTGTATCGATCGCCTCAACAAGCTCCATCGCCTCTTCCAAGATGTACGGCCTTAAATCTTCTATCACCCTCGACCTGTCCCAGGGGCAGCCGCCGGGCGACCTCAACTTCGCCATAAGCTCCACAAGATCATAAAAATTCATTTTATCTCCAAAGCCTTTTTCACAAAAATAGGCCACCTTTTCAAAAAACGCAAGATAAAAATATAATCTTGATATTATCTTGATTTTTCACGCCTTATATGATAGTGTCCATTGTAATATCTGTAACAAGGTGTGAGTTATATTTGCATCTCAAATACAAAATTTTTTTGACCACTATCTTCATCCTGTTATTTTCGGTCGCCTCTTTGGGCCAGAAAACCGGTGCCGAAGGCGATGTCCCACTTGCGGGTGATGACACCACAGTATACGATACATTATATTCCGTAAGGGACGAGTTTTACAGCTACGACAAGGTATGGTTCGAATTTTACTCCACCCTAAAAGAGAGGAATAAGGTCAAAGCCCTAAGGATGCTTGAGCCCATTTATGAGGTGAAGCTTAACCTTGGGGATAAAAATGCCGCCTCCTACTCGTACGCCCTCCTTGAGCTCTCGAAAGAAATGGAGGATGAAGGCGACATCGAAACGGCCTGGGCGCTTATCGACGAGGCATTGATGTTGTCTCCCGACATCCCGAGGATATATTTTTATAAGACGGCGTTTTTGTGGAGGAACGAGCCCAAATTCATATTCCTGATGATAGACTCAACCTATCAGGGCCTGTCACACGCTATTTCCGATATTACGATAATGACCACCCTACTTGCGAATCTATTTTTGATAATAATCATAACAATACTTACGGTCTTCACCCTATTCTCTGTATTTCTCGTCGTAAAATATGCGCCACTCGCATCAAACGACATCAAGGAAAAACTCGGGTGGGACACCCCCGGATGGCTCTTCTCACTCTTCATTGTCGTCTTGATCCTCTTTCTGGCATCGCTGAATCCCGGACTCATATGGCTGGTATTTTTATTGAATGTTTTTTTCTTTATATACTATACGAGTACCGAAAAGGTCATCGCAGCCGCTTTCTATGTTTTTATCATCATCTCTCCCCTCATGCTCAACTACACCACCAATATGATGCTCTCGACACACAGGGACGTCATGGACGAGATGATCCAGATAAAGGAGGATGTATACACCCTTGATGCCGAAAAGCGGCTAAAGGATTGGGTCGAAATAAATCCCGATGACAAATACGCCCTTTTCACCCTCGGCCTCCTAAACAAGAAGACCGAATATCTGGATTACGCCAAATACTACTACGAGAGAGCCATTGAGATAGACCCGGAATTTGCGCCCGCAATAAACAATCTCGGCAACATAAGCTTCATCCTACACGACTATAACAGGGCGAAAGAGCTCTATAATGAGGCGATTAATATCAATCCCGACCTCGCTTCCCCCCACTACAACCTCTACAAGATTAATATATTAGAGTTAAACATCAGAGACATCGATGTCGCCGACGAATATTTCAATACCGCAATGTCCATTGCCCCTGACCGCGTATCCCATTTCGTCGATACAGAGATCAAGGGTGACTACGGGGAGGGGATTACGCTTCCCCGAATCAACAGGATAGTAATGGATGAAGACATCCCCGATCGGGTCTTTTGGGGGGAAATACTAAAATCGAGCGCCCCTAAGGATCTGGCATATGACTTCTGGTATGACATGATGAAGGGGACAAATCTCAAGAGCGCCCCGATTATAGGGATACTCGCCCTTGCGATCCTGTTCGGCGTGGGCTCCTTGGCGAAAAAATACCCATTTTCAAAGGCGTGCAGATTCTGCGGCAAGTCGTTTCTTCTGAAATCTCTGACACACATGGGAAAGAGGGACGCCTGCAATCGATGCTTCGCCGTTTACATCAGGCGAGAGGGGGTGGACCCAAAAACCAAGGCCGATCTCAGGATGAAGGTCGAAAGGATCAACACAATTTACAAGGTCATCCTTGTTTTTGCCAACCTCATCATCCCCGGATCGGGAAATATCTATCGCGGAAAGACCAAAAAGGGATTTTTCTTTTTAGTGCTGTTTACCCTCTTTCTGATCAAGATGTTTACCCTCAATGGTATAGTCGTTTATCCCATCAAGTCTATGGGATTCCCACTTATTCACAACCCATATCTTTTCGGAATCATCCTCGCGATCATCTATTTCTTTGCCCAGCAGGACTTTCTAAAATCCGAAGTTTTCAAGGCATAAAAAGGAGGTAACGTTGGGACTTCAAGGTGACATCAAAGACTTCTCGGTGGTAGATATACTTCAACTTCTCTACCAGCAGCAAAAAAGCGGGATACTGACAATAGCCGAAAAAGGCAACCACGTCAGGGTTCTGTTCGACAAGGGTATGGTCATCTCCGCGGTCTCCACAAAGAGGAACATCGATGAACACCTCGGCGAGATGCTCCTCAAAGCCAACCTGATCAACAAGACCCAGCTTATGCATGCCCTCGATACCCAAAAGGAGACCCTAAAACAAATAGGAGATATTCTCATCGAAAACGGGTCGATCACGATAAACGATCTTAAGCATTTCCTCATGCTCCAGACCCACGATACGATCTTTAAGCTTTTGGGCTGGAAGCGCGGGACCTACAATTTTATTCAACGGATCGTGACGTATAATAAAAAGGCGATAGAGCCCATCAACACCGAACACTTCCTCATGGACAGCCTCAGAATGATAGACGAGTGGCCCGAGATAAAAAAGAAGGTCTATTCCTACAATCTGGTCTTTGAGAAGATGCCGGGGGCGGATGAGGAGATCGCCATATGGAAGGTTGCGGCGGAGGGCGAGTCTATCGGCCACGATAATATTTTTTCTGAGAGGACGAAACAGCCGACCGACGAGAAGATAATGTCTTTTGAGGAGAGGAGGATATTCAATCTCGTAGACGGAAATAATGCAGTCAATGATCTGATAAGTATCGGCAGGATTGGGGAGTTCGAGACCACCAAGGCACTTGCAAGCCTGATGGACAAAAGGCTCATAGATATCTCCTTCGAGCTGGAGGAGGAAAAGATATTAAAGCCGACCATTTCGATAAAGAACATCTCTTTTAACGTGGCATTCTTCAGCATCTTTTTGGTCATCTTTTTCTATCTGATGTTTTCCTTTCCAACGATAGTATCCAACTTTACAATTTCCGAGTCCAGAAAGGCGCCTTTCAAATACTCGCAGAATATAACGGAATTGGAAAATTTAAATTTGGAGATTTCCACGTTCTATCTGGTAAACTCACGTTATCCAGAAGAACTTGACGATCTCTCCCAGAGTGATTATATTAACGGTTTGAGATCGGGGTGGAAAGATAGATTTGAATACTACCAATCCTCAAAAGGTTACTACCTTGAGATAAGGCGCTAGTATTGGCGAGTACCACAAAAATAGAATTCGACGACAACAACCTCGCCAAGACCCTCTTTGGCGAGCATAATTCCCACCTCAATATAATTGAAGAGGATACCGGGGCAAAGATCTCGTCCCGAGGCAGCACTGTTACGATTACGGGTGATAAGGATGAGGTTGAGATTAGTCAGAATCTCCTTACTCAGCTCTACGAGCTCATAAAAAAGGGTTATCCTGTATACCACCCCGATATAGATTTTGCGCTACGGATGATAAAATCAAACCGTAAGGTAAACCTGAAGGAGATATTTCTTGACACAGTATATATATCTTCAAAGAAGAGAAACATCACCCCAAAGAGCCTTGCCCAGAAGAAATATATCGATGCGATAAGGAATTTCGATATAGTATTCGGAATAGGCCCGGCCGGGACGGGAAAGACCTATCTCGCGATGGCCATGGCGATGGATTATCTGGCAAAAGGCGATATAAACAGGGTCATCCTGACGAGGCCTGCAGTCGAGGCGGGGGAGAAGCTCGGATTTTTACCCGGTGACATATTCGAGAAGATCAATCCGTACCTGAGACCCCTTTACGACGCCCTGCACGACATGATGGATTTCGACCATGCCCAGCGCCTGGTCCACAAGGGCGTAATAGAGGTCGCCCCCCTCGCGTTTATGAGGGGGAGGACCCTAAACGACTCCTTTATAATCCTGGATGAGGCGCAAAACACCACGAGCGAGCAGATGAAGATGTTCCTTACGAGATTGGGATTCAATTCGAGAACGGTCATTACGGGAGACATCACCCAGATAGATCTCCCGAACGGGAAGACATCAGGACTTATTGAGGCTAAAAATATCCTCTCCGACATAGATGGAATCGAGATGTGCTACTTCACCGAGACCGATGTCGTCAGGCACCGCCTTGTAAGAGAGATCATCAAGGCATATGAAAAGCTAGATACGAAGAAGAGGGAAGAAGAAAAAATTTCAAATGAAACTCCAAAGTAAAATAGAAGACCTCTATCGGGCCTTTTTGAAGAAGCTCTCCACCAACAGGGGTTTGAAGCTTTTTGCGTACCTCTTTGAACCGGAGACATACAGAAACCCGAAAATGCAGCGCGGCCTGATGTTCGTCGCCATCGTAACGCTGACGTCCCTTATCCTCGTCCCTAGGACTCTGGTACCGGCCGTCCGATACAATGTCGGGGATATTGCAACAAAGGATTTTAAAGCCAGCAAAGATTACATCATCATCGATAAGGAGGCCACCGACAAGAAACAGAAAGAAGCGACGAACAAGGTCCTCTCGGTATATGATTTGGACAAAGCGGCCCTTACCTCGACATTTGAGAGGGTAAACTTGGCGTTCGAGTTCATGCACGACATCTCTAACACCGCCAGAGAGGATTCGCTCGACACGCTATATAAAGAAAACCGAAGCGCCTTTTCCGACATACTCGGAGTTATAATCCCCGATGAGGTGTTTAACGAACTCGTAAGGCAGAATTTTTCACAGAATTTTGACTACTCGATAAAAATCCTCATGGATAACCTGAAGGATTTCTACATCGTCGAGTCATACGACACAATCGCATCCGAGATCGACAGGAAGGGTATTATCCTCATTGACAGCCTGACCAATGAGGAAAAGATAGTCATCAGCAAAGACAATATCGTCGAAATTGGCGTTGCCAAGGACATCATAAGCAAGAATGCCGATAAACTCACTTCCAGAATACCCAAGAGGATAGTTATAGCCTCGTCAGAAATCGCAAAACTTCTGGTCAAGCCGAACGTGACCTTCGACCTCACCGAGACCGAGAAGCGAAAAGATATAGCGAGAAAGAATGTCGTGCCGGTAACTATTGAAGTCAAAAAGGGCGAAAAGATAATAGAGGATGGACAGAGGCTTGGAAAGAGGGAAATTATGATGCTTGAAGGGATTGTCGCCGAATCCCAAAAGGATTATAATATCTTTCTGGCATACATAGGAATTTTGGTCATCGTGGCACTCCTTATTTTCTCTTCCTACACCTTCGCATCAAAGAATATCAAGAAATTCAAATTAAAAAACAAGGACATCTTATTCCTCGTAATATTGATACTGACCCCAATCTTCCTGATCAAGTTTTACCTGTCAGTATCCGACGTCATGTCCAACGCCCTTGCATTTATCCCCGAGTCGTCCTACAAGTATGCCATGCCCATAGCGGCGGGGGCGATGCTAGTGCGGATCGTCTTGAACTCCGAAATTGCCATCTTTTACATAATAATTATCAGCATTTTTTCCGGCGTTATCATGGGCGGTGACAACCTATTTGCGATCTACATCTTTATCGGCGCCCTGTTTGGGGCACACCTCGTTGCACAGACAAAACAGAGATCCACCATAGTAAATGCGGGATTGATCGTGGGCGCGGTAAATGTCCTTGTAATCCTATTTTCATATATCAGCAGGCTCAATGTCTTCTCGATGGACATCATCAGGATAATAGGTGAAAATCCTAAAAATCTCGTATTAGACGTCACCTTCGGTTTTTTAGGCGGGATATTCTCTTCGGTGGTGGTACTGGGTGTCGCCCCCCTTGTCGAGCTCATCTTCGGCTATACTACCGACATCAAGCTCGTCGAGCTTTCTAACCTCGAACATCCCCTCCTAAGGGACATGGTGATCAGGGCCCCCGGCACATATCACCACAGCATCGTCGTGGGGAACCTCGTTGAGTCCGCGGCAACCGCCATCGGCGCAAACCCCCTCCTTTCGAGGGTAAGCGCATACTACCACGACATCGGAAAGCTGAAAAAGCCGAACTACTTTATTGAGAATATAAAGGATAGAAACCCACACGACAACCTCACGCCCCACATGTCAAGCCTTATCCTCATGTCCCACGTAAAGGACGGGGTCGAAATGGCCAGGAGGTACGGCCTCGGTGCAGAGATCATCGACATCATCAAGCAGCATCACGGGACACACATCATAAACTTCTTTTATCAGAAGGCCAAAGAGGCCAACGACAGCAAGAAAAATCCCGTAAACGAAAAAGATTTCAGGTATCCCGGCCCGAAACCCCAGACAAGGGAGGCCGCCATCGTACAGTTGGCGGACAACGTCGAGGCGGCCTCGAAGGTCCTCACGGAACCAACCCCCTCCAGGATCGAAACCATGGTGCAGACCATAATAGAACGCCTCTTTCTCGACGGCCAGCTCGACCAGTGTGATCTGACACTAAAGGACCTCGACGCCATAGGTCGAAGCTTCATTCAGGTCCTAAACGGCATATTTCATCAGCGGGTCGACTACCCCGAACCGGTTATAGATGAATCAATTAAAGAAGAAAAAATAGAGAGAGATTTCGGTGACAGTCCTCCTCACAAGCGAACGCCACAAGATAAAGATAAAAAGAAGGAAAATCACGAAAAAGACGCAAAGGCTGCTCGACCACTTGGGAAGGGGTGGAAGTGAATTATCCATCCTGCTGACCGATGATCTCGGCATTTCAATCTTAAACGATCGATATCTCAAAAGGTCAGGGCCTACAAACGTTATTTCTTTCGGGGTCGGCGAATCATTTTCACCCGGCCCCGATATCTTAGGAGATGTGGCCGTAAACGTCCAGGCCGCCGAAAGGCAGGCCGAGGTAAGGGGCGTTGGCATCAACGATGAGATCATGATCCTTATCGTCCACGGCCTTTTGCACCTTGTCGGCCACATTCACGACCCGGACGAGGGCGCCTCATCCAAAGACGCAAAGACTATGGAGCAAGAAGAGCAAAAACTCCTCTCGGCTATCGGGATAGATGTTGACCTGTAATTAGAATAACGTAGAAATAGAGAAATTGAAATGGGCGAAAAAAAGGACGTGAAAAAGAGATTTTTTAATAGCAGAAACCTAAAATCGGCAAGGGACGTCACACTCGCAATGCTGGGCGGGGGGCTTTTCGCCCTATCCCTACCAAAGCCGGAGATACCCCTCGCCGCCTGGGTCTGCCTCGTGCCGCTCCTCTTTGCTATAAGGGGGAAAAGGCCCTACAAGGCGTCGATACTCGGCCTCATATTCGGGATTGCGGCATATATCGGGATTCTCTACTGGACGACCTATCCGATCTCGGTCTACGGCGGGATTCCACTTCCACTCGCAATATTATTCATGATCCTTCTGGTCTTTTATATGGCGCTTTACATTTCGGCCTTTTCGGCCTTCGTCTCGTGGACGGCCGAACGTTTCGGGCTCTCGGAATTCGTCTCGGTGCCCATAGGATTTACGGCGCTCGAATACCTCAAGGGGATACTCCTCACCGGCTTCCCGTGGGGATTCTTGGGTCACTCCCAGCTCCCATATCTACCGATGATGCAGGTACTCGACATCACCGGTGTCTTCGGCGTCACATTCACTATCGCCGCGGTAAATGCGGCAATTTATCTAGTTATCCTTAAGCTGATCGGCCAAAAGGATAAATTCCCCATAACTGAAGTCTCGATCTCGGCCGTCTTGGTGGCAACACTCCTCGTCTACGGCATTTACGCCATAAACAGGGAGGAATCGCTCTTTGAAAAAAACCCTGCAATCACCGCAGCCCTGATACAGGGAAACGTCAGACAGGACATTAAATGGGATCCGCTCTATCAGGAAGAGACCGTCTCTATCTACGAGTCGCTGAGCCTCGCAACAAGAGAATACGATCCCGACATCGTAATATGGCCCGAGACCGCCACGCCCTTCTTCTTTGACAAAGACATAGTATATCGCCCGAGGATTGAAAAACTTACAAAAGACCTCGACGCATACCTCTTTTTCGGCGCCCCCGCATACGAGTGGGAGGGGGAAAAGGTCAAATACTTCAACAGGGCATATCTCCTGTATCCCGAAGGTGAGGTAGTCGGATACTACGACAAGATGCACCTCGTCCCCTTCGGTGAGTATGTCCCTTTGAGGAAGGTTTTGTTTTTCATCGACAAACTCGTCCAGGCCGTAGGCGACATCTGCCCCGGTGAGATAACCGAGCCGATGGAGACCGATTTCGGCCCCGTCGGGACTCTTATATGTTACGAGGCGATCTTCCCCGATATATCCCGCATGTTCGCAAGGAAAGGGGCGTCGCTCCTCATAAATATCACCAATGACGCATGGTTCGGGGACACCAGCGCCCCGTACCAGCATTTTTCGATGGCGAGGATGAGGGCGATAGAGACGAGGATCCCGATGATCAGGGTGGCGAACACGGGCATATCTGCCCTTATAGATACGACGGGAAGGGTCGATCTCGAAACCAGGATCTTCAAGAGGACCTTTGTGGTTGGAGAGGTGAGGCCTGATTCACGCCTGTCATTTTACACACGCTTCGGCGACGTCTTCGCGGGTTTAGTCGTGATCGCCTTTTTTTCACCCATTTTTGTTCACATATATAGTATAATACGAAGAAAAACGAGAAAGGAGAAGCCATGATAGCCGATACCCCTTCCAATATCATTGAGACATTTGAGTCATATAGAGAGCGTCTCGACACTCTCAGGGGGTACCTTTGAACCCGATCATCTAAAAGATAGATTGGTTGAACTTGAGAAGATAATTTCGTCGCCCGGATTTTGGAACGACACAAAAAACGCCCAGAAGATAGGTAGGGAGAAAACGGCGATTGAAGAAAAACTCTCCTGGATATCCGGGATGGAAAATGATCTTGAGGAACTCAATATCCTAATCGAGATGCTAAATGACGGCGAAGACGACGCCGTCGTTGAAATTGAAAAAAAGCTCCCTATCCTCGAGACAAAATTTTCAAAGATGGAGACCAAGAGGATGCTCTCGGGCCCGGACGACAGACTCTCCGCCGTTGTCTATATAAACTCCGGCGCGGGGGGTACCGAGGCACAGGACTGGGCCGAGATGCTCTTTCGGATGTACATGCGCTGGTCGGAATCCAAGGATTATAAAACCGAGGTCGTCGACCTACTCCCCGGCGATGAGGCAGGCATAAAAAACATCACATTTCTCGTGGAGGGTGAACACGCCTACGGATACCTGAAGGCCGAAGTGGGCGTCCACCGCCTCATCCGCATCTCACCCTTCGATACCGGAAAGAGGAGGCACACCTCGTTTGCGTCCGTCTTCGTCACCCCACAGGTAGACGAGGAGATCGATATCGAGATAAACGAGAAGGATCTACGCATCGACACCTATCGCTCCTCCGGTGCCGGTGGACAGCACGTCAACAAGACCGACAGCGCGGTCAGGATAACTCACATCCCCACGGGCGTGGCCGTCACCTGCAGCAACGAAAAATCACAGCACAGAAACAAGGCCACCGCCATGAAGGTCTTAAAGTCCCGCCTGTATGAGCTCAAGAAGAAAGAGGAGCAGGAGAAACTCGAAAAAATCCACGAGCAGAAGAAGGAGATAGCGTGGGGAAGCCAGATAAGGACATACACGATGCAACCATACAGGCTCGTAAAAGACCACAGGACGGGTTTCGAGATGGGAAACGTCGACGCGGTGCTCAATGGAGATATAGACGAATTTGTAGAGACGTACCTCCTGTCTTCGGGGGCTAAAAACTAGTCAGGGGAAATCAGATAATAATTATCAGGGATTGGATTGCTCGCGTGAAAAACTTCTGCCGAAGGTAAGAACTAGGGGAAATTCTTAGAATATCTATGGGAAAAAAGAAAAAATGGAGGATTATTCTTCTTTCCATCCTCCTCGTCCTCATATTGCTCCTTTTCGCTATACCCCGTCTTTTTAATATAAACAGATATAAGCCCTATATCTCAGATACCCTCTCGGAAAAAATCAACAGGAAGGTTGAGATCGAAAATCTCGGCCTCTCCCTTATAAGGGGGGGGTCGATAACCGCGGAGGGATTCAGAATAAAAGACCCTCACACGATAGACGAAAACATCCTGTCCGTGCCACATGCGAGGTTCGATATCGCCATCATCCCACTTTTCTCCGGTATCATTGAGATAAAGCGAATTGTCCTGACCATGCCCGTAATCAGCATCATCGAATATCCGGACGGCTCCCTCAATATTGACGGGATGGCAAATCTTCGTAGCAACGTGAGCCGGGTCGGGTTCTTTATTTTTTCCGATTCGGGCGAAAAAACCCTAGGATACGGCCCCCCGGAGATAGTCCCGGCAATCTATACGTTTGGGAGCCAAAACAAAGATTTTTTCAAGATAAAGACCATCTCGATCCATTCGGTAAAGATGAAGGGCGGCATTCTGTCATTTTACAGGGAAGATCCCCTGTCAAACCCCATAGAGATAGCAACCTTTAAAGGGATTGATCTCAAAATCGACACGATCCCAACCCCCACAGAAGAAAAGTCAAGAGGGGGTTCTGATCTCAATTATAATATCGGCGAAGGGGGACTACGCCATCTGCTTCTTGAGATGAGTGCCGAGGCGAGTTTAGAAATATCCAAGGGCTCGATCAAAGAGACCCCTTTTTCACATCTTTTCATGAGACTCTCAAAGGATCGATCCTCGGTCAAGCTGGAAAAGCTCGACCTCGATATCTTCAGCGGAAATCTATCTTTAGAAGGGGTCTTATATCTAAGGGGGAAAAAATCAAACGCCGAATTGAAAATTGGCGCCTCCGGGATGCGCTCAAACGAGGTCCTAAACACCTTTTCTAAAGAAGAGGACCTGATCGTAGGAGACCTGGAGATTACAGGGGACTACACATTCCCAATATCATCGAAGGAAGAATTTATAAGCGGCCTCGACGGAAAGGGCGATATCTCGATAACCGACGGCTATATCCCCGACTTCAGCCTCGCCGAAGAGCTGGCCGACGCAATCGGCATCCCGAAAGAACTCCTTCCGGCGGAACTCGACTCGGAGGAATTCGATTACATGGGAGGGAAGTATTATATTGGATCTGAAAAGGTCTTTACCGACAAATTCGCCGTCATTACATCCGCATATGATGCGAATGCATCCGGTTATATGGGCTTTAATAAGGCCCTCAACTTCGCCGGAGAAATATCCCCCAGAAAGGAGATAAGACTCCTGACCGTATCGATGAAAGATCTAGCTGTAATCCCCTTCACGCTCAAAGGTACCGCAGATGACGTGGAATTCTCCATCGATATCGAAAAAATTGCACTCCAAAACATCAGGAGAATTCTCAAACCCCTCGGGATAGATACCAAAGACGATGACGGGGATATCGGTGACACGGGAAATCAGATATTAAAAGAGATATTCAAAAAGTAGAAAAGGGAAAAAGACCGGCTTTAATTAAGCTATACAGCCCACCGGCCGATAATCCACACTGTATATTAGACACGAGATATAAAATCAATACCTCCGAAACAGGATAACGGCGAATCCCCCCATCGCCAACAGAAATCCAAATAGATACACAATGTCGATTATCAACGGAAAGTTCATTAGCCCAAGGACCGCGCCCCGCATCATGTCCACACCGTAGGTCACGGGATTAAGACTCACAATTACTTTCAACCACCCGGGGAGAGTATCGACGGGGTAGATTGCCCCCGACAGGAAGAACAGGGGCATAATCACGAAGTTCGATATCGTCCCGAATCCCTCGTAGGAATGCATGCGGCTTGCGATTGCAATCCCCAGTGACGACAGGGCAACCGATATTATCAGCATTATCCCCAATATCTCAAAGATCAGCAAGGGCGTAACCGCAACCCCGATCAGCGGGGCGAAGAGGAGAGTGATCGCCCCCTGAAACATCGCCTGTGTCGCCCCCCCCATGACCTTGCCCGCCACGATTGAGGTCCTTGGGATCGGCGCCACGAGGATCTCCTTTAAAAATCCAAACTCCCTGTCCCATATCACGGATATCCCCGACCACATGGCGGAAAAAATCAGTGACATCACAACGATCCCCGGAAAGATATACTGGATGTAATCCACCCCGCCCTTTCCCGCAAAAACGGGCCTCAGCCCCATCCCCAATACCAAGAGCCACAGGATGGGCCTCGCAAATGAGCCGTAGAATTGGTGCTTGTCACGAAGCAGCCTCTTTACGTCTCTTAGCCAGATGATATATGTCCCGTAAAGGAAGTTCGATATCTTCGATCTCATCTGTTCATCCTCCTGATCCGATTCGCCCTCTTGATGAAATCCATCGGGCCACCCGGTGTGTCTTTTATTTCCGTTCCGGTGAGCTTGATGAACACATCCTCCAAGGTCGGCCTCTTTATCGTGAGGTTTTCGATGTTTATGCTGCTATTTAGGAGCTTCTTCAAGACATCCTCGGATTTTTCAACCTTAATCAGGATTTTATCCCCCTGTCTAGTTGCATCATATCCGAGTGCATTGACCTTCTTTTCGTTTCCGTCGACCGCGGACAGTATGATCGTCTCTTCGCCGATCTTCTTCTTCATGTTCTCCGGGGAATCGACTGAGATGATCTTCCCCTTGTGGATGATCCCAACGCGGTCGCTCTCTTCGGCCTCCTCCATGTAGTGCGTCGTCAGAAACAGTGTCACCCCGAAGTCTTCCTTAAGCCCCCTGATATATTCCCAGATCACCCTTCTCGTCTGGGGATCGAGCCCCAGCGTCGGTTCGTCGAGGAACAGGACCTTTGGCATATGTAAAAAGCCGCGGGCGATCTCGAGGCGTCGCTTCATACCCCCCGAGAACGTCTTGACCTCCATATCCTTGAACTTTTTGAGATCGACCATCGAGAGGGCCTTTTTAATCCTCGGCTTTATCTCGCGCCTCGGCACCCGATAGAGCGCCGCATGGAAGAAGAGATTATCATAGGCGGTCAGGCGCTCGTCGAGGCTCGGCTCTTGAAATATAATCCCAATATTCTCCCTCACCCTGTTGGGCTTTTTGACTACGTCGTATCCAGCCACCTCGGCCCGCCCATTCGTTGGGGGGATGAGGGTCGTGAGCATCCTGATCGTCGTGGTCTTTCCGGCGCCGTTCGGCCCCAAAAAACCGAAAGACTCGCCTTCGGCCACCGCAAAGGAGATATCGTCTACGGCCGTAAACTTATCGAATTTCTTTGTTAGGTGTTCTACCTTTATCATAACTTTTCCCAAAAATCTTGGGGTCCTCTATATAGCTATAGGGACCGACGCCGAAAGTCAGCCCCTATCTCCGATAAATCATCAAATTAAGATTGGAGACATCAAACATATGGGCGGCTTTCAAGTCCGCCCCTCCACCCTCGGCTCGTCATCCTCCCCCCCTTCGTCTTCTTCCTCATATCCGAGGACAAGAAGCATCTCCTCTTCGAGCCTCTCGATTAAGGGGAGTAGCGTCGTGGAATCCATTGCACAGATCGGAACCGCCGAATATTTTAGGGCCCTCTCGCAGGTGATCTCCTTCCCCGCAAGATCCATCTTATTGAAGGCCAAAAGTACCTTTATTTCGCCGAGGCCGAGGTCTTCGAGGATGCCATCCACCGCAGATATCCTGGCATTAAAATTCGGGTCAGATGCGTCCACGACATGCAGCAGGAGGTCAGCGATCTTGAGCTCGTCGAGAGTCGCCGAAAAAGCCTCCACCAGTTCCTTCGGGAGGTCTCGTATAAATCCAACCGTATCGGTTATTATGACCTCTATATCCCTCGGGAATCTCAGGCGTCGGCTCGATGGATCAAGGGTGGCAAAGAGCATATCCCTCGTGTCAACACGTGCCTTTGTCAGGGTGTTTAGGAGCGTCGATTTACCGGCGTTCGTATATCCGATGATCGAGATTACCGGAAGCTCCTTCTTGACCCTCCTCGCCCTCTGCTGTCCCCTCTCCTTCCCGCTATCCTTTATCTCTTTGTTGAGCCTGTTTATCCTGTCCCTGACACGTCGGCGGTTGATCTCAAGCTTCGTCTCGCCCGGCCCCCTTCCGCCTATCCCACCGGTGAGCCTGCTCATGGCGCTGTTTTTTGTTATCAGGCGGGGTAGCAGGTAATTAAGCTGGGCCAGCTCGACCTGAATTTTCCCCTGTCTGCTCTTGGCCCTGCGGGCGAAGATATCGAGTATAACCTGTGTCCTGTCTATTACTTTTAACTCGGTAAAATCGGTGATGCTATTTACCTGCGCCGGCCTGAGTTCCCCGTCAAAGACCAGAAGATCGGCGTCTAGCTGCATCGCCCGGATCACGATATCCGAGAGCTTACCCTTGCCGACGACCCACTTCGGGTCGGGATTCTGACGTTTCTGAATTATCGCATCGAGGACCGAAAGCGCCGAGCTTATGCAAAGCTCCTTTAGTTCAGAAATAGAGTCTTCGGGGTCGATGCTCCTGTCGTCATAGCACCCGATCAAAATCGCCCCCTGTCCCGCCTTTACCCTCCTCGATCTGAAGCTCTTTGCGAACTCCTCCTCAAGAGACGAGATCAGCTCCGAAAAGTCGATATCGAGATTGTAGACCGTTGTGGGGGGGAGCTCCGTCCAGATTTCACCCCTGCCGTTCTCGGGAAGAAGGTGTGCTATAAAGATTTCGCCCGGAAGCCCCCTCTCCTTCACCTCGAGGGCGCAGATCAGGTCGAATTTTAACAGGGCGAGGTCAACGAGGTCATCCCTCGTGAGCGGCTCGCCCTTAAGGTGCGTGTGGATCAGACGGAGACCGCGAAACCTCGTCCCGCCCGCCCTGTAGCGGGAGAGGTCGGGGATCACGACCATCGAATTGTCCCCGACGATGACGAACTGGACACTCCCCCTCCGGTCGACGATTGCACAGACTTGCCGCTTTATCTCGATCGAGAGCTCGGTCAGGGCACGGGCAAATTCAACCGTCACAACCCTTTCTTTCGGGATGTGGCGGCGATACAGGTTTTCGAGCCTCTTTACCTGATTCGCCTTCAGGCCATTGGTATTTCCGTAAAGCTTCGTCCCTTCTTCCTTTACCCTTGATTAATAAATTTCCCTTACATATAATAGTATCGTCTTATGTGGAAAATTTCAAGACATTTCGAAATGAACAAAAGCTCTCAAAGAAGGCGGCTACTTTGAAGCGCGCCGAAGCCGACCTCCCCCTCCACGGCGGAAAGGCGCCGGCGTGGCTGATGAGCCGTATGATTCGGCTCGCGAGGGAGATCATCCTGATCGTCGTCTCGGAATTCGGCTCGACCGAAGTATTGAGGAGGCTCTCCGACCCCTTCTGGTTTCAGTCTTTCGGGTGCCTCCTCGGATTCGACTGGCACTCGAGCGGCGTCACGACGACGGTTTCCGCCGCCGTAAAGGAGGGGATAAAAGGCCTCGAGGGGGAGATCAACCTCTTTGCCGCAGGCGGGAAGGGGGCGAGGTCGAGGAACACGCCGAACGAGATTTTGGAAAAAGGTGACGCCCTTGACGTCGATCCCGAAGGCCTCGTATATCTTTCACGCCTCTCGGCAAAGGTCGACAACAACGCCGTGATGGACGGCTACCAAATATATCTTCACAACTTCTTTTTTACAAAGGAGGGGGGCTGGGCCGTCGTCCAGCAGGGGATGTGTGAAAAAAACCGCATGGCGCGGCGATACCACTGGCTGGGAGAAAATATTACTGACATGATATCCGACCCGCAGGCCGCAATATGCTCCGATATAAGGGGGGGGATCGTAACGAACCTGTCGGACAAGAGGGCGAAGGGCGCAAGGGACATGACTACCGAGCTCGCGAGAGAAAGGCCCGAGAAGATCGTGGGGGAGCTGAACAGGATAAGGGGATTTGAGCTACCCCGTCGCCACGAGATAATAAAGGAAGACATCAATCCCGAGAGACTCCACAAGATATTCCTTTCGACATACGAGATGTGCCCGAAGGATTTCGAGGCTCTCCTGATCTCGAAGGGGGTCGGCCCGAAGACACTTCGTGCCCTCACGCTTATTAGCGAGGTGATCTACGGGGAAAACGCATCGTTTACCGACCCCGCCCGCTTCAGCTTCGCCCACGGTGGAAAGGATGGACACCCATATCCGGTCGACAGGGAGAACTATGACAACTCGATCGATACCCTTCGCCGCGCTGCCCAGAGCGCAAAGGTCGGGCGGACCGAAAAAGTGGATGCCCTAAAGAGGCTCGACAGATTTTACAGGAATTTTCAAGATGACAAAAGAGTATCATTATGAAGTCAGTGGGATCATCTTCGACTTCGACGGGACACTGTCGGAATTGAACATCGATTTTCCCGCACTCTATCGAGAGATCTATGAGCTCTCGAAAAAATTCAATGCGGATACGACAAAGCTCACTCAAGTATACCTCATCGAGGTAATAGAAGAGATAAGGGGACTCCTCTCGAATTCAAAAGGGAAAGAATTCTTTGATGCCGCAAATAAGATAGTCGAAGAGGCCGAGGTATTGTCGGCAAAGAGTGCCTCCCTCTTTAACGGGACACGGAGGCTTCTTGGAAGTTTACGAGAGATGGGGATCAAGGTAGGCGTCGTGACCAGAAACTGCGAAGAGGCGGCGGTCACGGTATATCCCGAGGTGAGACAGGATGTGGATGTCTTTTTACCGCGGGAAGCCGTAAAGCGCATAAAGCCCCACCCCGAACATCTTCATACGGCGGCGGAAATCCTCTCGCTGAAACCCGAAAACATGGCGATGGTCGGCGATCACCCGATCGACATCATATCTGCGATAGAGGCAAAGATGATCCCCGTCGGGGTCCTCACGGGGAGATCCAAAAGGGATGAGCTTTTATCTTCGGGGGCGAAACTTGTGCTCGAAAGGGCAACCGAGATAACCGAATATATAGATACAGGCACGAAAACACTTATGGTCACATAATTATGGAAAAAGACAAAAAAACACTCCCATCGGGAAAACTGAAATTCGATCTTTTAGACTCGATACTCAAAAGGTTCAAGAACCGGGACCCAAAGGTCATTGTCGGGCCGACCGTCGGGGAGGACGCCGCCGTAATCGACATGGGGGATAAATATTTAATTGCGACCGCCGATCCGATAACCTTTACTGCCGACAACATCGGGTATTATTCGATCAACGTAAACGCAAACGACATAGCCGTCCACGGGGCGAGGCCGAGGTGGTTTCTTGCGACGATCCTCCTCCCGCTCGGAAATTCCGACGAAAAAACAATAAGGGAGATCTTCGATCAGATAGAGGCCGCTATGGAACCCCTCGATGTCACGCTCGTCGGCGGGCATACCGAAGTCACCGATTCCGTCATCCGACCCGTCGTCTCGGGCCTAATGCTGGGGGAGATAAAAAAGGAATCGCTCATCATCACCGGCGGGGCGAGGCCGAACGATCTCATCTTCCTCACCAAGGGGATACCGGTCGAGGGGACGGCGATAATCGCAGCCGAGATGGAGGAGGATCTAAAGAAGCGGGGACTTGGCCAAGATGTCATCGAGGAGGCAAAAAATTTCCTATATAATCCCGGAATCAGCGTGGTAAAGGACGCCCTCCTCGCACGAGATACCGCACCGATATCTTCAATGCACGACCCGACCGAGGGGGGGCTCGCCGCCGGGCTAAACGAGGTGGCGATCGCCGCGGGAGTTACGATGACGATAAGGGAGGCCGATATACCTATCTATCCGGTTGGCCAGAGACTTTGCGGGATATACGGGATAGATCCAATCGGGACGATATCTTCGGGGGCGATGCTTTTTACGGCGGATTCAAAATACAAAAAGAAGCTTGAAGACGCATTCTCAAGGGAAAAAATTCCACTGGCGGAAATAGGCGTCGTCGAGGAGGCGTCATCAGAAAAGGTCTATATCATAAAGAAAGACGGCGCCCGCCAGCCCTTACCCTATAAGGAGCGTGACGAGATACTGAAGATTTTTGAGTAGGATTGAATGATCTTATAAGAGATTACCACAATATTTGAGACAGTAGACGATTTATAAAAACTTTGACCGAAATATGATATCCTGTTAAAATCGGAGGCACTATGGAAGACGCTCTCGTAAAAGTAGAGGTCGGTGGTAAAAAACCCGACTATTCGGGGAAGGTCCGGGAGATATTCGATCTCGGGGACAGGCTCATCATCGTCGCAACCGACCGCATTTCGGCATTCGATGTCATCTTCAATGAAGGGATCCCCGAAAAAGGCAAGATATTAACCGAGATATCAAATATCTGGTTCTCGGTTTTGGATTTCGTGAAAAATCACATCATCGAGACCGACATCAAAAAATTCCCCGACCCCTTTTCCAACGCCGAAGGGCTCAAAGGCCGCTCCATCCTCGTAAAAAAGGCAAAGCGGATCGACGTCGAGTGCATTGCGAGGGGGTATCTTGCGGGATCGGGCTACAAGGACTATCTAAGTACCGGGATGATATCGGGCCACAAACTTCCCCCCGGATTAAAGCTTGCCGAAGAGCTACCCGAGCCGATATTCACCCCCTCGACAAAAGCGGAGGTGGGACACGACGAGAATATCACCCGAGATGACGTGAGGAATACAATCGGTGCGGAGCTTGCATCCAAGATAGAAGACCTGAGCCTTACTATATACGACTTCGCCCACAAAAAAATGAAAGAGAAGGGGATAATTCTGTCCGACACGAAGTTCGAGTTCGGCTTGGTCGACGGGGAGGTCATCCTGATCGACGAGGCCCTGACCCCGGATTCCTCCCGCTTCTGGCCTACCAGCTCCTATATCGTAGGCGAATCACCCAAGAGCTTCGACAAGCAGTTCGTCAGGGATTTCCTTGAAACAACGGACTGGGATAAAAAGCCCCCGCCCCCAAAGCTCCCCGATCACATCATCATGGGGACGAGAGACAAATACATGGAGATGTTGTCGATTATGAGGAAGATCAAAAAAGAGGCGTGCGCCGGATGACATCAAACATCATACCCCACCCTTTCAATCAAGCGGGGCTTTTTCTCTTTTAAAAAACCAGAAGTAGTTCCTAAACAGGAAAAACGCCAGGGTCATTATGATCAGTTGGCTCGTCGTTACAAACGATGTTATCGCCAAGTAGCCGAAATCGGGAAGCGCCGCAAGGACAGTGAGCATGAGACCCACCCCCAACCCCGTAACAATACCGTATATCCACGAAGTAACCAAGAGATAGCGCTTGCCCAAAAAAAACATGGGGAGCGCCCCGATCGTGCTGACGGCGGGCATAAAGACGAGGTCCCAAAGGCCGTACGGTGAAATGATGTTGGCGAAGAAGCATCCAATAGGGACGAAGAAGATCAGGTGGGGCCTTGCAGCAACCAGGATAATCATGGCCTCGCTGATCCGAAACTGGATCGGTCCATATCCTATTGGGGCTATGACGTAGGTGAGGACTACATAGAGGGCGCTTACTATGGCGACCTCTGCAATGCGATTAAGATTTAGGGATATTTTTGATTTGGGGCTCCCTGATGAAATGTCTTTTGGACTCATTTTAGGTTTTAAATAAGTTTTCTCTCGGTACCCTCTCCGCCGATCACCGAGAGTTCCCCACAGATGGTCCTCTCAACGAGGTCTTCCATGATCTCGCCGATGTTATCTCTCGTAATCCAGTTTTTGTGGAGGTAATTCGCCCCCGCTTCGAGGATATCCCTCATCTCCCTTTGCAGCGAAGTGACCGCAATGATAAATATCGGCGGGTCCTGTTCCCTCGCGGCGGCGATGACATCCATACCGCTCTTGCCCTCCATAAGGATATCGGTGAAGATAAGATCGGGTTTGGAATTTTTATCGGAACTCTTTATTAGTTTTATCGCCTCTTCACCCGAGACAAGGGTCTTTATAACCATCAGGTTCTTGTAGAGCTTATCGAGGATGTCACTGAGTATCTTGGTCATAAATTCACTGTCATCGATGACCAGAACCTTCAGCTTCATAAATATGAGGGCCTTTTTCTTCACAAGATTCATGAGGACTGAATACGCCTCCCAATCAGTCATCGAAGTTGAGTTGACGAGGGAATATACGAAAACCCCGTCGGGTGGTATTCGGTTCCATAGCTCTTTTTCTTCCTTCGACATGTTCAAAGAGTCTTCACCCTTCTTTACCTTATAGATCGGGAGTACATTCTTTTCGATTCTTCTCTTTTCGTCTTTTTGACGAAGACCCTCCATAAGGAGGTGGGAGACTTCGAGGTTTATGTTGTATCGTTTTTTATCAATACTACTTACATCATATGCCTGAAACCTTGCGTCCTCCCACTCTATCATCCTGAAGAAGGCCTTTTTCCCCGTTTGTTGATCCCCTACAAAGGCACCCACAATCTTCGAATTATCAAAGTAGAGCCTTCCTTCGTTACCGTCCTTTGAAAAGAGGGTTATCAGCATCTTCTTATTATTGGAGATCCCCTGAATCAGACTCACTAAAGAGAGAGCCGTAAAATTTCCCTCAATCTGTGGAACCTTTCCGACTAAATCTTCCATCCACATGACCTCAATACTTCAATTTATTAAGTTAATATTGTATCATATTTCCGTCATTTTTGCCCGGAGGAGATGGTGTTCCTCCCCCCTCGCCGATCATCTTCTTGACCATATCTATGTTCGTTCTATACTTAGTCTTTGGATTTATCTCGAAGGCCTTATTAAACTCAACGAGGGCCTCCTCGAGCCTCCCCATATTATAATAGAGTACGCCCAGATTATTATGTGCCTCTTCGTAGTAAGGGTCGATGCTCAAGGCGTAGACATATTCACTTTCGCTTTCTTCAAATAGTTCCATCTTGCTGTAGACTATCGCGAGGTTGTAGTGGTATTGGGGATTATCCGGCATGAATTCAATGGCGGTCTTGTAGTTGATCTCGGCCTCGTGATAGTTTCCGAGCTGTGAATAAACCTTGCCGAGGTTGTAGTACCCGTTGGCAAATTTCGGGTCTATCGTTACGGCCGTTTTGAACTCAATGGCTGCGGCGTCGTAGTTGCCCTCGCTCAGAAACTCTGCCCCCTTCACGTTGTGTTCTTCGGCCGTCTCGGTTATCATCTCGGTAAATTTCGTGAGATTATCGAGAAGGAACGGGTGATTCGGAAGAATCTCCAAGGCCTTCTTCTCCGTCTCCACGGCCGCATCGTATTCCCCCTTGGAGAAATACGCCTGGGCCAGGGTGTCAAGCGCAATCGGGTCGTCCGGGGCGATCTCGAGGGCCTTCTCGGCATAACTTATCGCCAGATTGCTGTTTACATAGGAGGGATTACCAGCGCAGCAGTAAAGACGGCTCAGGTATATATAGGGCTCCTTTGATTTCTTTTCCTTTCTCGATGCGGTCAGATACTCCTCGATGGCCTTTGCATATTCCTTGTTCTCCTCATGATACAATCCCTTGTAGAGGTATATCTTTGGATTGTCGGGGTTGATCTCCTCTGCCTTCTCAAGGAACGTCAGGCCCTCTTCGGGAAGACCCCTGTCGATATATGCTATCGCCACGGTTGCGAGGATCTCGTCGTTTGAGGGATCGAGGTCCATCGCCTTCTTGAACTCCTTTACCGCATCATCGAACCTTCCCTTCGCTGAAAGGCACTTGCCCAGACCGAGATACGGGAGGGCGAAAGAAGATTCCTTCTCGATCGCTTTGTCGAATTCCACCATGGCCTCGTCATACATCATCAATTTATAATATCGCTCACCGTTGAGATAGTACTCCAATGCATCCTTTGAGACTCCCATGCCGCAGGAGGAGAAAAACAAAAAAGAGAAGATGGATAGCGATATCAACGTATAAAAGACGGTTTTTTTCTTCATTTTAAAAAACATCAATCTTCATTTTTCCATAGCTTTTTCTTTTAATTCTTTTGGCATTTTCTCAATAGCGTATCTTAAAGCCGTCCTTGGCATCTTTGCCTTATTTTTAATAACATAATCGAATACCTGCTTTTCGTTCGCCTGGCTTGCCACTTTGAGCATCCAGCCGTAACCCTTTTGGACAAGATCTTCATCATCCAAGAGTAAAATATCAGCGATCTCAAAAATATCTTTTAGAAATTTACCCCGTTTTGCAGGGACAATCAGCGATACCGCTGCGGCTCTTCGCATCCAACGGTTCTTGGATTTTGCCCATCTCTTTAAATCCGATAAATATTCGGGATATTTTTCAATAAAAGCGCCTATCGTATGATTACAAAGGCTGTCGCATTCCGCCCAATTACTAACAAAATCCTCAACCCATCTTTCAAATATTTTAAAATCTTTCAACTCGTAATAATTACGAAAAAAGTAAGACCAATCGCAGGCAATAGATGCTTCCTCTATATAGCCTGACCGCCATAACTCTTCACACAAAGAAAATATTTCTGTCTTCTTTTTGTCCTTAATAACTTTAAAATATTCTTTGGCGATTCTTCGGACAACAGCGCTTTTTACTCCATAGAGATTGACCTTTTCTTTAAAATATCTCTGTCCGGTTTCTTGCG
>CAZDOD010000022.1:0-24008 GCA_964506935.1 uncultured Thermodesulfobacteriota bacterium
TGACCTCATCGTGGTCAGTCCCGGCGTTCCGCTCAATATTGAGCCGATCTTGGAGGCGAGGAGACTAAAGATCAGGATAATGGGGGAGGTGGAGCTTGCATATAGATATCTTGAGGCCCCGATCTTGGCGGTGACGGGGACGAATGGCAAGACCACGACGACGGCGATTTTGGGGGATATGCTAAAAGGATGCGGCATGAATGTGAAAGTCGGGGGGAACATAGGCGAGCCCTTGATAGACCTCGTGGATGGGTCGGGTGATCTGGATTTCGTGGTGGCGGAGATATCGAGCTTCCAGCTTGAGGCGATAGAGGAGTTCAGGCCCTATGTCGCGGTGCTAACGAACATAACGCCCGACCACCTAGACAGGTACGAAAATTTCGAGGAGTATGTCTCGGCGAAGATGAGTATATTCAAAAATCAAAAGGCCTCGGACTATGCCGTCCTAAACGGAGACGACGGGGAGGTCTTAAAGAGGACGGAAGAAATCCTCGCTAAAAAGATATTCTTTTCTCGTACGAGAGAGGAAAAGGACGGAGTCTTTTTCAAAGACGGCAAAATCAAATCGATGATTGGTAATAATTGCTTCACCTACGATCCCGACAAATATCCGATTCGCGGCGTACACAACACAGAAAACATCATGGCGGCGATTGCGGCATCCGCGGTCGTGGGTTGTAGGGGGGAGGAGCTCGACGGGGCGATAAGAAAATTCTCCCCCATCTCGCATCGGCTGGAGCTTGTAAATGAGGTTCGGGGTGTGAGGTTTTACGACGATTCTAAGGCGACGAATGTCGGGGCGGCGCTAAAATCAATCGAGAGCTTCGACGAGGGGATCCATCTGATTATGGGGGGTGTGGATAAGGGCGGAAGCTATAAGCCTCTCATCGGGCCGATTCGCGAGCGGGTCTTATCGCTCTATCTAATAGGTGAGGCGAAAGATAAGATAAACGATGAGTTAGGGGGGATAGTGCCGACCTTTATTGCGGACGACATGGAGGGGGCTGTAACGCTCGCCTTTGAGAGGGCCTCTTCTGGCGACATCGTCCTTCTCGCTCCGGCATGTTCGAGCTTCGATATGTACGAGAATTATAAGGCGAGGGGGGATCATTTTAAAGAGATTTCAAGGAGGTTATTTAAAAGTGACGGGTAGATACGAATACGACCGCGCCCTGATCTTCGTGACCGTCCTGATGGTTATCTTCGGGATAATCATGGTCTTTTCGGCAAGCTCGGTGGTGTCATACAAGGAGGCGGGGCACGAGTTTGGCTACATCAAAAAGCAGCTGATATTTGCCGTTCTGGGCTTTGTTTCTATGATCCTGATGATGAAGATCGATTATCATATCATCAAAGATTATGTCTACCCGATCCTCATTCTGAGTATCGTCCTTCTGATACTTGTATTGGTACCGGGGATTGCAAGGGAGGTGAACGGGGCGAAAAGGTGGATTGGGGTTTTCGGCCTCAGCTTTCAGCCGGCAGAGCTCGCAAAGCTATCACTCGTAATATATCTGGCTTATTCGCTTACGAAGAAATATGAGAAGATAAAGACCCTGAAGATAGGATTTATGCCTCATCTGGTGCTCCTGTTGCTTATGGCGGCGCTCATGATGCTTCAGCCCGACTTCGGTGCGGCCGTGACCGTGGGGGTAATTGTCTTTATAATGCTTTTTATTGCAGGCACCCGCATTTATTATATCTTGGCTTCGGCCCTGGCGGCCGTCCCGATATTTTATCTTTCGATAGTGAAAGTCGAGTACCGCATGGAGAGGATTACGGCCTTTTTAGACCCCTGGAGCGATCCCCAAAGATCGGCCTATCAAATCATTCAGTCCTTTCTGGCGCTCGGATCGGGTGGTCTGATGGGTACAGGGCTTGGTGAGGGGACGCAGAAGCTTTTTTACATACCCTATGCCTATTCCGACTTCATCTTCGCCGTAATCGGGGAGGAGTTGGGATTTATAGGGGCGATAATTTTAATATCAGGCTTTTTAATATTTACCGTAAGGGGTATGAGGGCGGCGAGGCTCGCCCCAGACCTCTTCGGGACGTATCTTGCGGTGGGGATAACCGCTCTTATTACCATCGAAGCCGTGCTCAATATCGGCGTGGTGACGGGGCTTTTTCCCACAAAGGGGATGACCCTCCCTTTTATCAGCTACGGGGGTTCGTCTCTCGTAACGAGCATGACGGCAGCGGGGATACTCATCAATATCTCGGGGCAGGGAGGGGAGGAGAAGTGAGGGTGGCGATAGCAGGCGGGGGAACGGGCGGCCACCTCTATTCGGGACTGGCGGTCTATGAGAGGCTCGTAGATACAAGCTATGGGGCGAACGAGGTGATCTTTATCGGCACAAAATACGGCATAGAAAAAGATGTCCTCCCGAGGATCGGGAAGAAGGTCTTCTTTCTCCCCGTCGGGAAGTTCAGAAAGAGCGGCCTTGCGGCAAAGGCGTGGTCGGTTCTGATACTTCCGATTTCGGTGTTTGCCTCTGTGTGGCTCCTCTTTAGGCTAAGACCCGATGCCGCACTCGGAGTGGGGGGATATGCGTCGGGGCCTTTCGTCCTCGCCGCGAGCCTGTTGAGGTTGCCTACGGCGATAATAGAGCAGAATTCCATTCCGGGGCTTACGAACCGTATTCTGGGGCGTTGGGTCAAAAAGGCATTTTTGGGGATTCCGGGGGCAGAGTCGGAATTTCCTTCTGGGGTCGGGGAATATGTCGGAAATCCGATAAGGAAAGGCCTTTTTGACGTCCCGCCGTTGACCGAGATTGAAGGAATTTTTACTATACTCATATTTGGCGGTAGTCAGGGGGCGAGGGGGATAAACGAGCTTTTAAAGGAGGCCCTCCCGGTGCTCTCAGATTATCGAAACTCGATAAAATTTATCCACATAACGGGATTATTAGAATACCAATCGATGATAGAGGCATACAAAAAATTTGATGTGAAGGCCGAGGTCTTTGAATTTTCCGACCAGATGGAAAGGCACTACGCCCGCGCGAACTTCGTCATCGCCCGTTCGGGGGCCATGACGGTATCGGAGCTCTGTGCCGTCGGGAGGCCGTCGCTTCTGATACCGTATCCGTTTGCCGTAGATGACCATCAGGCGAAGAATGCGGAGTTTCTGGTTCGGGGAGGCGCCGCCCTCATGATGAGGCAGGAGGAGCTTACGGGCGAGAGGCTTGCCGAGTTAATAAAATATGCAAAATCCCATCCCGAAAGGCTTATCGAGATGGGAAAGAGGGCAAGAGATATGGCGGAGCCGGATGCGGCGAAAAAAATAGCCGAGTGGATTTTAAATTCAAAAAATAGGAATTCGTAAGCAAATCTCAGGATATGAAATACAAGGGTTTCCATAAGGTACACTTCATCGGGATCGGCGGCATAGGCATGAGCGGCATCGCCGAGGTCCTGATCAACCTCGGATATGAGGTGTCGGGATCGGATCTGAAGAAGGGCGACATTACCGAGAGGCTAAAAAAGCTTGGGGCGGTCATTCACTACGGGCACTCGGTGAAAAACCTCGCAAAGGCCGATGTCGTCGTGACCTCTACGGCGGTAAGGGGAGACAACCCCGAGGTGATGGAGGCAAAGGAGAGGAACATCCCCGTGATACCGAGGGCCGAGATGCTTTCCGAACTGATGCGGATAAAGTATGGGGTGGCGGTGGCGGGGACGCACGGAAAGACCACCACGACTTCGATGATCGCAACGGTCATGGGTGTGGGAAACCTCGATCCCACGATCGTCATAGGGGGAAAGCTCGATTACATCGGATCCAACGCCAAGCTCGGTGAAGGCGAGTTTCTAGTCGCCGAGGCAGATGAGAGCGACGGCTCGTTTTTGATGCTGAAACCGACGATAGCCGTCATCACGAATATCGAAGAAGAGCACATGGACTATTATAAGAGTCTCGATGATATAAAGGAGGATTTTACGACCTTCGCAAATTCCGTTCCCTTCTACGGGCTTTCGGTACTGTGCCTCGAGCATGAGAACGTTCAGGCGATAATTCCGAGGGTCAAGAGGAGGTTTGTGACTTACGGTTTTTCTCCACAGGCCGATTTTTACGCAACGGGCCTCAGGTTTGAAAAGCTCACATCGACCTTTGCGGTCAACTACAAGGGCGAACTCTGGGGAGAGATCACGCTCAGCATGCCCGGCTCCCACAATGTGTTGAACGCCGTTTCAGCCGTGGCTGTGGGGATGGAGGTCGGGCTCGATTTCGCTACGGTAAAGAGGGCGCTATCGGGTTTTACTGGAGTGCACCGTCGGTTTCAGGTGAAGGGGGAGGCAAAAGAGATAGTCGTCGTCGACGATTACGGGCATCACCCGACGGAAATAATGGCGACGTTGAGGGCGGCACGAAACTTCTGGGACGGGAGGATAGTTGCAGTCTTCCAGCCCCACAGGTATACACGCACCCGCGACCTCTTCGAAAATTTTCTCACAGCCTTCTTTGCGGCGGACGTCCTCGTTATTACCGAGATCTATCCCGCGGGTGAAGATCCGATCGAAGGGGTGGAGGCAAAAAAAATATATGAGGGGATACGGAGGCGCGGGATGAAGGAGATATATTTAGTGCCCGATAAAAAGAAATTACCGGAAGAGCTCTTAAAGATAATAAGGCCGAAAGACATGGTCATCACCCTAGGTGCCGGAGATATATACAAGGTTGGAGAAGAGTTTTTATCTCTGTTGGAAAGGGAAAAAACCGATTCGTGATCGTGCGAATATCAGGGAACAGGATATGAGATCGGGAAGAATTTTTGATGGTCACAAAAAAAATATTAAAAGATCTTGAGGATATTATCAGGGGTGATGTGAGGACAGGTGAAGTCATGGTGAGACACACATCGTTTAAGATAGGCGGGCCGGCGGACTACTATATCGAGCCGGAGGACGCCCGTGATCTTTCGGAGGCCGTGAGATATCTCAGGGATAATTCTGTACCTTTTATTGTCCTCGGTTGCGGGACGAACGTCCTTGTCAGAGACGGAGGAATAAGGGGCGCTGTCATAAGCACGGCGATGATGAAGAAGATCGAGAGGATAGATGATACGAAAATCTATGCAGACGCCGGGGCACAGCTTGCTACGCTTTTGAGAGCGTCCGAAAAGTTTTCTCTCGAAGGTCTGGAGTTTCTGGCAGGGATCCCCGGGAGTGTCGGGGGGGCGACCGTTATGAATGCGGGTGCGTGGGGATCAGATATGAGCGAGGTAACGGGTGAGGTTACTATCCTCGGAAGCGACAATAATGTAACGAAGAGGAAGAGGGAAAATCTCTCTTTCGAATACAGAAAGCTTCATATCGACGAGGGCGAGATAATCCTCGGGGCGGTTTTTTCCCTCTCACAGGGTAATCGCGAGGAGATCAAACGGAAGATAAGGGAGAATCTCGAAAAGAGGAAGGGAACTCAGCCCCTGCGGTTCCCGTCTGCGGGATCCGTCTTCAAAAACCCGAAGGAGGGCCCGGCCGGGAGGATCATCGATGAGCTCGGCCTGAAGGGGAAGAAAATAGGCGGCGCCGCCGTATCCGATGTCCACGCAAACTTCATCGTGAACGTAAAAGGAGCCAGCGCAAAGGATGTCCTAGATCTGGTGGAGGTTGTTTCTAAGGAGGTAAAAAGGACGAGAGGTATAGATCTCGAAATGGAGATAAAGGTAGCGGGAGTTGACTGATGGTAAGGGACTTGAAAAATCTCGAGAGGTCAAAGTTCGGAGATAAAAGGGAAAAAATCCAACAGGGGAGATATGACCGGGGCGGTGTGAGGATTTTTTCAACCTGCGGGACGATTGTCTTTTCCATTTCTTTTATATTTATATTGTCCCTAGTTGTGTGGGGCGCTCCCAGGTTGAAGGAAAGGATTTTCGAGTCTTCCTATTTTATGTTGAGCGGTGTGGACGTAGTAGGGGTTGTAAGGGCCGATCGTGATGAGATATCAAAGGCGATAGGGGTGAGGTCGGGTGAGAGCGTCCTCGAAACCGATCTCGGCGACATAAGAGACAGGGTCGAGGATGTCGGGTGGGTGAAGGATGTCGAGGTGATGCGAGAGCTCCCGTCAAAACTGATCGTGAGGATAGTGGAGCATGATCCCGTTGGTGTAATCATGGCAAAAGATGGCCACCTCTTTGTTGATGGTGACGGGGAGACCGCAACAATAGATATCGATCCTGTGGGATATCCTAAATTTAACGGCATGTCGAGTTCAGAGGAGATAACCGAGGGATCAGGGCTTATGGAATTACTTTTAACATATGGAATTATACGCATAGATTCAATAAAGACAATTGAGTATGACGTGGTCATGGGGTATACGGTCTATTCCCGTGAGGGTGTCGAGCTCAGGTTCGGGCATCCACCATTTGAAGATAAGGTAGGAAGGCTCGCGGTTATACTTTCAGATGCGATGGCGAGAGGGCCTATAGAATATATTTATCTTGATATCGAAGACAGGATTATAATCAAAAACAGGATTAATTAAGTGTTTTTTCTCCGAAAAAGGAGGTGAACTGATATGTCGTCAAATGGCAATGTTTATGTAGGTATCGATATAGGCACGACGAAGATCTGTGCCATCGTCGGCGAAGATGTGGACGGTGAGATGGAGATCATCGGTATTGGAACTACGCCTTCCAAGGGATTGAGGAAGGGGGTGGTGATCAATATCGAGAGTACGGTGCAGTCGATCAGAAAAGCGATAAGTGAGGCCGAGCTCATGGCCGGGCTCGAGATCAAATCGGTTTACGCCGGGATTGCCGGAGGTCATATCAAGGGATTTAACAGCCACGGAATCATAGCGGTAAAGAACAGGGAGGTAACGGAGGGTGATATTAAGAGGGTGATAGATGCGGCCCGTGCCATAGCGATTCCTATGGATCGGGAAGTCATACACATCCTCCCACAGGAGTTCATCGTTGACGACCAAGACGGTATTCAGGAGCCGATGGGAATGAACGGTGTCCGTCTCGAGGCCAAGGTCCACATAGTCACGGGGGCGGTGACCTCGGCGCAGAACATCATCCGGTGTGTCAACAGGACCGGGATAGATGTCGAAACAATCGTCCTTGAACAGCTGGCATCCGCCGAGGCCGTCCTCTCCGAAGACGAGAAGGAGCTGGGGGTGGTAATAGTCGATATCGGCGGAGGTACGACCGATGTGGCGATATTCTCCGAGGGGAGCATCAAGCACACAGCGGTATTCTCACTCGGTGGAGACCACCTGACAAACGACATAGCCGTGGGTCTCAGGACACCCATTATCGAGGCCGAGAAGATAAAGAAGATGTATGGTTGTGCGCTGGCGTCCCTCGTGGACAAGGATGAGACCATAGATGTGCCTTCGGTTGGAGGGAGAAAGCCTAGAAGTGTCTCCCGGCGTGTCCTCGCCGAGATAATCGAGCCGAGGGTCGAGGAGATGCTGTCACTCGTTCATCGTGAGGTTCTGAGGTCGGGATATTCCGATGTCTTGGCATCCGGCGTTGTCCTTACCGGCGGGTCTTCCCTCCTTGGGGGAATTGCCGATATAGGAGAACAGGTATTCAACATGCAGGTACGCATAGGCTATCCGACAGGCATCGGTGGATTGGTCGACGTGGTCAATAATCCCATGTACGCCACAGGTGTGGGGCTTGTCCTTTACGGCGGAAAGAACGATGAGTCGGCCCGTTTCAAGGTGGGTGAGAGGAACGTATTCGGGAAGGTCAAGGAGAGGTTCAAGGAGATTATCGAGGATTACTTCTAACTCCGGAGGTCTTAGCAATGGATATGTTTGAATTTGTCGAGAGTTCGCAGCATAGTGCCCGGATAAAGGTCGTCGGCATCGGCGGCGGCGGCGGAAATGCCGTCGATAATATGATGGAGATGGGTCTCGGCGGCGTTGATTTCATCTGCGCGAACACCGACGCCCAGGCACTTGCAGCCTCAAAGGCTCCTTTGAAGATGCAGCTCGGCGCAAAGCTGACCAGAGGACTCGGTGCGGGTTCAAATCCGGAGGTCGGGAGAAAAGCGGCGGAAGAAGACAGGGATAGAATCCATGACATCCTGGACGGGGCTAATATGGTCTTTATAACCGCCGGAATGGGAGGTGGAACGGGAACGGGGGGGGCGCCGATTTACGCCGAGATAGCAAAGGAGATGGGGGCGCTGTCGGTGGCGGTCGTCACGAAGCCGTTTAACTTCGAGAACAAGAAACGGATGGAACAGGCGGAGGCCGGGATATCGGAGCTTGAGAAATATGTCGATACATTGATCTGTATCCCAAATCAGCGGCTATTGGAATTATCGGGAAAGGAAGAGACACTCATCACCGCCTTCAAGAAGGCCGATGAGATCCTTTACTTCGCCGTGAAGGGGATAAGTGATCTCATTACGATTCGCGGGCTCATCAACCTCGATTTCTCCGATGTCAGGACGGTCATGGAAGAGACGGGGATGGCGATTATGGGAACGGGGTTTGCCGAGGGGAATAATAAGGGAGTCGAGGCGGCTAAAAGGGCCGTATCTAGCCCCCTTCTCGAGGACCTGTCGATCAACGGGGCAAGGGGGGTACTTGTAAATCTCACGGGCGGAGACGACCTCACGATGGAAGAGGTCGAGGGCGCCATGACATATATTCAGGCCGAGGCACATACGGACGCCAATATCATTTTCGGCGCAGTAATCGAAAAGAAGATGAAAGGCCAGCTCATGGTGACCGTCATCGCCACGGGATTTCCTAAAGGGGAAAAGGGCCTGTCGCATGAATTGATAAATATAGCCCCGCCGCAGGCCAAGGGATTCACAAAGCCGGACCTCGATACGCCCACCTTCATCAGAAAAGAGCGGGAGTCACTGGCGATCGAAAAGGTGAGCAGGAGGATGAAGGTTGCGGAAGATCCCGATTCCGAATATGAAATCCCCACTTTTTTGAGAAAGAAGGCCGACTGATAAAAAGGGCCTGATCTCGGCCCGGGGACTTTGGAAGACGTGTCTTCAAAATACAAGAGACACCTAAACGAGCTTCACAAGGGGGAGCGGGGCTTTGTAACCTCGGCGGCGGGGGGCGGATTTTCCGTTGCGCTTGTGTTTCCCAACCGCTATTTCGTCGCCATGAGCAATCTCGGCTTCCTTTCGATTTACCGCACGATTAATGATATATTCGAGGCAAATGTCGAGAGAGCGACTCTCCCCGAAAGGGAGGATGAGATCTTCCTCACGAGGTCGGGAAAACCGATCCTCACGATTGAGTCACAGAAGGGGCTGAGGGAATTCGACTCAATCCTTTTCTCAATATCTTTCGAAAACGATTATCTAAATCTCCTCAAAATTCTAAAAATTTCAAAGATACCTCTAAGGTCGGAAGACAGGGACGAAAATTATCCACTTATAGGTGCAGGGGGCGCAGCCGTAACGATAAACCCCGAGTCTATCGCCCCTTTTATTGATTTTTTCGCCCTCGGCGAAGGAGAGGAGCTTTCAAGAGACATTGTAGAGAGCCTGGTTTGGTCAAAAGACGCCGGACTGAAAAAGGAAGATATCCTACTTGAGCTCTCGAACGTCCCCGGCATCTATGTCCCTGATCACTTCTCTGTCGAGTACGACGCAAGGGGGAGGGTGAGCCGCTTTTACAACAGGTTCGGGAGACCCGACAGGATAAAGGTCAGAAAAATCTCGGATCTCTCGAAACACCGCCTCTCATCGTCAATAGTGACTCCGGACACCGAATTTTCCGAGATGTTTTTGATTGAGGTCGAGAGGGGATGTCCATATCTTTGCGCCTTCTGCGTCACCCCGTCGATATACGGCCCGGTCAGGATGAGAGGAGTCGATGATATTATATATGATATAAATGACGGGATGAGGCTTACAGGAAAGGTGGGCCTCTTGGGGCCTTCGATCTCCGGACACCCGAAGTTTCTCGATATCTTAGGCGAAATAAAAAGTGGGGGTGGGAGGCTTGGGCTCCCGTCTCTGAGGGCCGAGCTCCTCTCCGATGAGGGGGCGAGACTCCTCTGCGACCTGAATATCAGGACCCTCACTATTGCGCCCGAGTCGGGAAATGAGGAGTTGAGGGCGGCGATTGGAAAATCCGTTAGGACAGACGAAATCTTTGACCTCGTTGAGAGGTCGACTGAAGCGGGAATTATAAATTTCAGGCTTTATTTCCTCGTCGGGCTTCCGGGCGAGACCGAAAGAGACATCGATGCGATAGCGGATATGGTAAAGCATATAAGACACATCGTCTTGAGTCGGACATCGGGGAAGGGGGTGGCGGGTAAAATCACCGTCTCGGTCAATCCATTCGTCCCCAAGCCGCATACGCCATTGATGTGGGCGAATATGGAGGAGCAGAAAGTCCTGACTTCGAAGATCAATGCAATAAGGTCGGCACTCAAAGGCACGGGGGGGATAAGCGTGATATATGAGCCGCCAAAGTGGTCTTACATTCAGGCGCTTTTATCGAGGGGGGATAGGAAGGTCGCTGATATCCTCGACAGGGCAGCCGATCTTGGGGAGGACTGGAAGGCGGCGATGAGGGATGTGTCGATAAACCCCGATTTTTATGTCTTAAGGGAGAGGGACGAGGACGAGATATTCCCGTGGGATTTTATCGACCTCGGACTCGACAAGGGGGCGATGTACAGGAGATACCTAAAGATAATGTCCAAAGTGAAAAGGTCGTAAGACCTCGGCCGATAAAATCAAAATACCATCGTAAAATCATATCAATAGACACTCCTTGACTGTATCGTTGTTATTTGTTATCCTTAAAAAGTCTTTATAGAGTATTAGCTATAGATTCTTTATGAACGGTATTCTACACAGGTCGTTTGCATCGATGACCGAGGGGGCCGACACGCGGAGGGTACTTGTGAAATCCTCCGTCATGGCGTTCTTATCAACTATCTTTATCATCCCATACTTTCATTATCTGATATTCGTGATGGGTGAGGGGGGCGGTCTTTCCCTTCCTGGGACCAGGTGGGGTTTCCTATTCACACAGCTATTTTTGGTCTTTATATTGTGTTTCCTGTCGGCCGTTATCGGTTTTTCGTTTTCGACAAGATTCGATCTCCCGAGAGATATCTCACTTGGTGAAATCGTCCGCAAAATACCCCTCCTTCTGCTTCTGGGTGGGGTTATGATAACCGTCTCTTATCTACTCTTCGACCGATATTTTTACGAGGTCTCCCCCATATCTTATCCGAAAGACCTAATATATCTCATCACGTTTCCCCTAAAGGGCGCCTTCGCGGATGAGGTCATCCTGAGGCTCTGCCTCGTTACAATATGTGTCGGGCTATTAAAAAACAGGGGCGCGGCGGTTGTCGTGGTATCGGCCATAAGCTCCCTTTTTACAATAAAATATTTTAATTTCGTCGGGATCGAGTTCGGCCTCAATTACCTGTGTATCACACAGCTCGTCCTGTCCTTTGCGGCGAATCTTGTTTTGGGTTATTTCTTCGTCACTAGGGGGCTTGTATATTCCATGATCCTCAAATTTCTCTTCGGAATGAAATATATCCTCCTCGTCTTGGTGATGGGGGCCTGATTTGAAGATTTTAAGGACTACAATTTATCTCTTTCTTATCTTAGGGCTACTTTCGTCCCCCGCCCTGTCTGAGGAGGATTGGCTGAGGGAAGAGATCCTATCCGGTATCGATATGATCTACAATGCAGATATCGAGGCGGGAGAAAGGATATTTTCTGATATCTCGAAAAAAGACCCAGAAAATCCCGCCCCCCCGATCTACAGGGCGATGGCGTTGATGTCTTATCCGCCGAGGGAAGACGGGGCGAAAATCGACCGTGCTCAAATCGAATCCCTCCTTATCGAGGGGATAGGGAAGGCTTCGGCTGGAATTGACGAAAATCTAAAATCGGTGGGGGATAGCGGGAGGATAAGACTTCTTGTTGCGACCGCTCACTCGCTTCTCGCACAGCTTTATCTCGAGGACGGGCGATATATCAAGGCGGCGGACGCCGCTCTCTCGGCAAAGAAGTATCTCGACGAGGCATACGAATACTCCCCCGAAGACCCCGATGTCCTTTATGCTGTGGGGCTTTTGATCTACGGGATAGATACGCTACCCGGTTTTTTAAAGCCGGTTCTATCTGTCATGGACCTCAAGGGGGACAGAGTGGAGGGTCTGAGGCTTCTCAAGGAGGCGGCAAAAGGCGGTGTCTACACATCTGCCGCCGCCCGCTTCTCCCTTTTGGTGATCCTCGTCAATATCGAGGGGGATTTTGAGGAGGCGGTAAAATATGGAAGAGAGCTTTTCATAAAATATCCCGGAAATCCCGAGCTATATTTTCCGTATGCCTACGCCCTTTCGGAGACCGGAGATTTCGATGCGGCCCTTTCCGTCGCCGCCGGTTTCAAAAAGAGGTTGGACGAAAAAAAGCCATTCTTCGATGAGGCGGTTATCGGTCGGTATCATCACCTCTTGGGGAAGATCTACATGGATATGGGGGATTTCGATACCGCGCTTATGGAGTTTGAGGAGGCGAAAAAGGTCAGCGACGAAAATTACCAGTGGGTAAAGGCGCTTGCGATTGCGAGGATGGGGATGATCGAAGATATCAGGGGAAACAGGTCAATCGCCATCGAGAGATACGAAGAGGTCTTGGAGATGGGGGTTTCCGGTGTGGGGATGGATCTCGCAAAAAAATATATTGAGGAGCCATATTCAGATTTGGGGGATGATTCCGACGGCTGACCTCATTAATATTATCAAATCTATTGATGAGGATTTTAGATGCAGAGGTTAAGTTATGATCCGAAACATCCTGTCTACAGGATTTTCGAGCACGATTTTGCAATCGAGATATTCACCCACGAGAACGTCTACGGGATAGACCCATCGAGGAGCGAGCTCAAGGTCGAGGGGGATAAAGCGATCCTGACCGCCCGCGGGCTGACGTGGGCCGGGGGTGTGGAGAGGTGCGAGGGCGGGGCGATGTTTCTGGTCGAAAAGACCGAAAACGGCCTCCGCTTCAAGGTCGAGGCGGCGCATCAGGAGAAAATCAGGTCTGTGAAGATCATCATCTTCGGCCTTTCCGGAAAGAGCGTGACCAGCGACCACACCTTCGACATGCCGATCTTAGAAGGGGGGATGTTCTACGAGTATCCGAGATGGAACGCATTCATGTTGAGAATGCCGATTGTCTTTCTAAGAGACGGTGATTCATACACATACTTTTCCGCCCACGATAGCGAGGTGACACCGAAGAGATTTTCCTTCATACCGAGGGAGGGGGAAGGTGATCTCGTCGACGTCGAGCTCATATACGAGGCCCCGGCGATACAGTTCGGAACGATTATCGAGACCGTTGCATGGGAGATGGGGACTACGAAAAATCCCGAAGAGGATGCAAAGAGGTTTTTGGATCGTGCGGCAGAGACCTACGGCTTCACCTCCTTTGAGACGCGCCCTGATGTTCCTGAGTGGATGAGGGAGATAAGCCTTGTGCTTTCGATACACGGGATGCACTTTTCGGGTTATATTTTCAATACATACAAGGATATGCTAAACACCATAAGCTGGTTTGCGGAGAGGATCGACGGGAAGAGGATACTCGCCTATCTCCCCGGATGGGAGGGCCGATACTACTGGCAGTATGGCGACTATCGCCCGGATCCGAAGCTCGGCGGGGCCGACGGCTTCAAAAAGCTCGTTTCCGGTGCACACGAGTTGGGCGTTAAGATAATGCCGATGTTCGGGGCCAACTGCACAAACCGAGAGCACCCCGATTTTCCCGAATACGGGCCGATCTCCTTCCTCCACGATGGATCGGGGACGCAGTTTCTGGGAAACCGCCCCGACTGGAGTGGTGACAGGGGGCACGATCCCGGCTGGCAGATATGGTTGAATCCGGGCGCCCCGGCGTGGCAGGAAAAATTGCTCGATTCGCTTGCGGGGCTAGCAGAGAAATACGGGATAGACGGAGTATTTCTTGATACGAATTTCACATGGACAAACGATCCATACTACGCCGTTTATGAGGGATATAAGGCGATAAAATCGGAATTGATCTCGAAATTCCCCGAGATCATGATAGCTGGCGAGAGGTGGTACGACGCCCTCTTGGGGATCGCACCCCTGTTTCAATTGGACGGGCCGCAAAGTTGGGAGGACATCTATGTGAAATACGCCCGTGCGACGGCACACCTTTCGACACCGTCACCGTGTCGGGGGAGCACCGGTGTCCACGAGGACGGGTACAGAAAATTCATCATGCCTAAGCTAAAGGAGGGGGAGATCCCGATGGTTACAATCGTGGATGGGACACTTTCGGCGGTGCCCGATATCCTGATGGACTACGTAAAGCTTTCGGAGGATTACGCCAAAAATTTTTTGAAATAGGAATAAAAAAAGGGCCCAAAGAACGGGCCCTTTTTGTTGTGGTCGTATTATCCGATTAGCGCCAGGGTCCTCCTCCACCGCCTTTGTTAAATCCTCCGAAGCCGCCACCCATGCCGGATCCGGGGCCGAAGCCCGTTCCTGATCCTGGGCCCATTCCGAATCCCGGGCAAATGAAGGCATTAGGATTTGCCTGGAGCTGCTCTGTGGTAAGTACACTCCTCATCTTTGTCCTGTGTTCGCGGGAGAGCTCGTACCTCTTATTCATAAGATCTCTTATCTGATCTTCAGCCTTTTCGATCTTCTTGAGATCAGGTTTGTCCGCCATATAAAGCTCCCTCAGTTCAAGCTCCTTACGACTCTTGTCCAGCCAGATTTTCTCTGAGTTTTTTCTGTAATTTTTCTGAATGTCCAAGAGATTATCCTGCTGATCCTGAGTCAAGTTGAGGTCAGTACCCCATAAGGGGCATCTGTAATTGCCTTTCCAATCCTCCGCTTCGGCCTGCGCCCAGACAGCGGTAATTATCAGTAAGGCAAAAATTGGAACCAAAATCCTTTTCATTTTTTTCTCCTTCATTTTTTGTTGATCTTTTTCATTGAAAATAATTAGAACCTTTTAGGTCTCACCTGTTTTGCGGGCCACACTCCTTTTTGTCGCTAGTGGGGCCGCCCCCCATTCCCTTGTCTTTTTCCCATCCCTTTCTCATCCCCATACCTTTAGAATGCAAGTGCCTTCCCATATGCTCGTTGAATTCTTCGGCCTGCTCAGGAGTTAAAACGCCCCTTATGTCAAGCATCTGTTTAACTACTCTTGTCTCCATCTCGTAATGAAGCGAAGAGAGGTCAAAGATTACACTCTCGATCGCCTCCCTGTCGGGATTCTCCTCATCGAGAAGAGTGGCGAGCTCCTCCATCTTGCTGTCCAGTTTCATTCTGATATCGTCCATCGCCTCGCGGTCAGAGATTATGATATCGTCGACCTTCTTGGCCTGTTCGGGGGTAAGATCAAACCTCTCCTCGAACCAACGGCCGAGGCCCTCGGGCCCCATCTCATCAATGTGTTTGAACTTCAAGTAACCATAGGCGAAAGTTCCGATGACACCGAGGTTTATCCCAAGCGAGATAACAAGCAATATCACAAGTGTCCTTCTAGTCATCTATCTTCTCCATATTCGATCCGTAGTATAAGGCCGTTAGAGAATTCGGCGGGGTTTTATCGAGATACTCAAAGGATGAGGGCTCACTCTCGAACTTCAAACCGGTAAAAGTCGAAGTCGTATAGGAATCCGTTTCAAATAGACCGGCCGAAAATGCCCCGGAAAAGACTCCGATAAATATCCCGAAGAGGGCGGCGATACCATACGAGATTGCGGGTCTGAATATCGGTGTAAGCACAGGTAGAAATTTCTTGTCACGTTTTTTCTCTGATTCAAAAATCCTCTCCTCAATCCCGGCCCAGATATCACCGACCACTTCGGGCCTTAAGGCATTTATAAGATAAGAGTGGGCGGTTTCCTCTTCCTCCAGCTCGCTTTTGCACCCTTCACAGACAGAAAGATGGCCCAAAAGCTCCTTCCTTCGTACCACGTCAAGCTCACCGTCGAGATAGATACTTATGAGTCGCCTCATCCGCCTGTGAATCTCTTTTTCTTTTTTTCTCAAGCCAAACATCTTTAATCCTCTGACTATATAAACAAGATTCTTTTATAAAACCTTCGTTTTCTCTAAATTATTTTATAAAAAATCTTTTTTAGATGGAAAAAATATTGGGAAAAATAGTTTAGTATGGTAATGTACAGTATTAAAATTGGTTGTTATGGTCTTGAAAAATGAGTTCAAAAAAAGAGATTTATAAAAAAAAGTGTCGTAATTTTGTAATTCTCACTTCCATTTTTTTGGTATTTCCGCAAGTAGTATTGGCATCAGGTACCGAAAAGGCAATTTCTGTATTGAAAGATGCAAAGGTTCGTGCCGATTCTCTCGAAGACTACACCGTCACCCTCAAAAAACAGGAGAGAATAGTTGGTGTGCTTTATCCTGTGAATATAGCATTCGTCAAGTGGAAAAGGCCTTTTTCCGTTTATATCAAGTTTTTAGATGGGAAAGACCGGGGGAGGGAGATTATATATATCGAAGGGAAGAATAATAATAAAATGATTGTGAGCCCCGGTGGTATATTGGGGGCGTTGACAATCAAGGTCTCGCCCGATAGTCTCATCGCAAAAAAGAATAACCGCCACACCATAACGGAGGCGGGGATGTCAAACACAATAAAGAGGATACTCTCGATAATAGAAAATGAATACGGAAAGCCTTCGTCGAATATGTCGGTTATCTTTTTCGGAGAAGAGGTTTTTGATAACGACAAGTGCATCCACATAAGGATTGAAAAGAGCAGTTATGCCGAGAGGACCGACGTGTATCTCTACAGGGATTCACTCTTCCCGCATACAATAGTCTCATATGGAAAAAAAGGGGAACTGCTCGAATTATACAGGTACAGTGATATAAGGACGAATGTTGGACTTGATAACAGTGACTTCGATCCCATGAACGAGGAATATGATTTTTGATTTAGATTAAAAAAATAGGTCATAGCTGTTTCATTGTCTTTGCTGTTAGGACTTCTCTTCGCCCAAGCAAAAAAAGTCAATGGATTTTTATTGACAAAAAATTTAGATAGGATATAATCTGAAAACAAAAATTTTGCTCCTTGATTTTTTGGGTATGTGATATCCCTTTTCGCAAGATGAACGAAAGCCGAAAAGGGGTGCAGGGAAGACGGTGAGAACCCGTCGCTGCCCCGCAACTGTGAGGGGGGGGGCGGACTATATGTTCCCCAGAATGAGCTTATAATAGATCCCCCCGAGCCAGGAACCTGTGAATACCCAGGAGGTCATAAAGCCTTTCGAGGGAAGGGTGGCCTGATGAATCTGTTTCTCATAAACCACCCCCTAACCTCTTTCTGGTTGGGGGTTTTGATTTGAGATATCATCGCCTGATATTTTCATTCCTGTTACTATTCTTTTTCCTGTCCGCAAGGTTATATCCGCAAGACCTCGTCTATACCGACCAGGTGGGCCGCCTCGTATCGGTCCCAACGAATCCAACGAGGATCATCTCCCTCGCCCCCAATATCACCGAGATACTGTTCGCACTTGACGCTGAGGGCCGGATCGTCGGTGTGACCGAATTTTCAAACTATCCCCCCGAAGCCCAGAAGCTCCCCAAGGTGGGGACATACATAAAGCCGAACATCGAGAGGATGGTGGAGCTCTCGCCCGATCTCGTCATTGCCACCGCGGACGGTGATAAAGAAGGAGAGGTGAAGAAACTCGACTCCCTCGGAATACCCGTCTACGTCATAAATCCTACAGATATCAAAGGGATAATTGAGACGATTCGTGAGGTCGGGGATCTCATAGGTTCGACTGACGAGGCCACCGAACTCACAATGGAGATGGAAAAAAGGATCAGTGATGTAAAAGAAAGGGTCTCTAAATATCCTAAAGTCAGGGTCCTCCTCGAGCTCGGGATCGATCCCATCATCACGATAAGTTCAGGCACATTTCAGGACGACCTTATAGGGCTCGCCGGAGGGATAAATATCGCGGCTGGTGAGAGGGTGAGGTATCCGAGGTTCTCAATCGAGGAGGTAATCGTCAGGGCACCCGATGTAATCATCATAACGTCTATGACATCTGTGGAAGATCACGGACAGGGTATCAAGAGGTGGTCGAGGTGGGAGACGATACCGGCGGTCAGGGATGGAAGGATCTATGTTTTAGACTCGGATATCATCGACCGTCCGTCACCGAGGATAGTCGATGGTCTCGAGGTCCTGGCAAGGTTTTTCCACCCTGAGGCGTATAGAGATGAGGCTACCCATGGGAATTAGGAGAAGAATAGTCCTATCTGTTACCGTCCTTTTGGCGCTTGTTATTATTGTATCGCTCCTTGCACTTACCCTGGGGGCTGCTGACCTCAGTTTTTTCGATATGATAAACGCCCTCCTCTTTCCCGACAGGGTCTCACCGGAGATAAAAGTTATAATATGGGGCCTGAGGCTCCCGAGGCTCTTCATGGGGCTTCTCGTGGGGGCGTCTCTCGCCCTTGCCGGAGTGGTGTTTCAGGCGCTTCTGAGAAACCCGCTGGCCGACCCGTTTATACTGGGCGTATCGAGCGGGGCGGCGCTGGGGGCAATCGTCGCATCGGTTTTCGGGCTTGGGACGTCGCCCTGGGGCCAAAAGCTATTTTCATTTGTGGGGGCGATGGTCACGGTATTTATCGTATTTCGGGTTGCGAGGCAAAAAGAGCGCCTATACCCGCACACGATGCTCTTGACAGGAGTCATAATCAACGCATTTTTCTCTGCCGCCATAATGTTTCTCATCTCCGTTGCGAAAAGCGACAAGATACAGAGTATATTCTTCTGGCTCATGGGAGACCTCTCCCTGTCATCGGGAGGCGAGGTCGTCATTGTCCTAGTTCTCTGTATGGCGGCATCTTTTTTGGTTTATTGGTTTGCACGCCCGATGAACCTCCTCTTGGGAGGGGAGGAGACCGCCTCGACCCTCGGAGTGGAGACCGAGAGGATAAAGGGGGTACTTTTTGTCCTCGCCTCTATCCTGACGGCTGCAGTGGTCTCTTCGGTCGGGGTCGTGGGTTTCGTTGGGCTGATAGTGCCACATATGGTGAGGATGGTCGTCGGGCCCGACCACAGGGTTCTGATCCCCGCATCGCTGCTTTTCGGGGGTGCCTTTCTCGTCATCTCCGATACCGTTGCGAGGACGATCATTGCCCCGATGGAGCTCCCGGTCGGCGTCCTGACGGCACTCCTGGGCGCCCCGTTCTTTATCTACCTTCTGAGGAGGGAGCTGTGAACCTGATAGAGGGAAATGAGCTCATGTTCAGATACAAGAGCGACTGGGTGATCACGGACCTCAGCATCAGGGTAAAAAGCGGGGAGTCTGTTGCGATCATCGGGCCGAACGGATCAGGAAAGAGCACCCTCCTAAAGCTCCTGTCGGGGATTCTTAGGCCCGAGACGGGGGATGTATTACTTAATGGGAGATTCCTATCCAAAATGTCCCGAAGGGAGATATCAAAGAATATGGCGCTTGTCTCTCAGGAGGGATTCAACCAGTTCCCGTTCGTCGTAAAGGACGTCGTCCTCATGGGGAGGGCGCCGTATCTTCGTGGTTTCGCCCTCGAGGGCGCAAAGGATCACGAGATCGCGAGGTGGGCGATGGATCTGACGGATATTATTCCGATTTCCGAGAGGATGATAAGCGAGGTATCGGGGGGCGAACGCCAGAGGGCATACATCGCAAGGGCACTTGCGCAGGACACATCTTTGCTGCTCCTCGATGAGCCGACGGCCCATCTCGATATAAACCACCAGATCGCCCTGGCCGAGCTTTTGAGGGAGCTGAATACAAAATACAAAAAGACGGTAATTTCCGTGACCCACGATATAAATCTCGCATCTTACTTCTTCGACAGAATCATCCTTTTATCTTCCGGCGCCGTGTTCAAAGAAGGCACGCCGAAAGATGTCATAACCGAGGAGGTGATAAGTGAGGTGTACCGGGCGAATGTCCTGGTCGATATAAATCCGGTCTTTAAAAGGCCGCGGATTACGCTTTTAGGAGGTGATTATTTAAGACCCCGGAGATGAACGGGAAGACAGGAGCTGTGCTTCGTTTCGATTTCGAAGTATTCCCGAATCCGAAATTTAGGTCGGGTATTTCGATTGGAACGTCGTGCAGTAAGCTGTCGCTGCCCCGCAACTGTATTGGGAACGAAAGCCGCATATTGGATATTTTGCCACTGCGGGAATGGGAGGGAAAAGCGGGAAGTCTCTCTTGCGATCCGAGCGGATCGAAAAATTGAGGCGGATCGCCTCTACATCCTTTTCCGTGGGAAGGCGCGGCGAGTAGGTCGCCCAGAGCCAGTAGACCGGTCTTCGGGGATATTGCCAACCCTTTTCGAGGGGAGAGGAGGTATGTCATGAAACGGAAGAAGTTTCAAAACGGTGGGCCGTGAATCTTTTCGGATCATCAATTAGGATGAAGGCATTTTTTTGATTACAAATCAAGTGGAGGAAAAGATGAAACGGCTTTTTATAGTCTTTTTTGTTTTTTTTCTTATTTCAACTCCCATCTCTTTTGTTTTCGCCCAAGATGATAAGGAGA
Source organism: uncultured Thermodesulfobacteriota bacterium (assembly GCA_964506935.1). Taxonomy (GTDB): domain Bacteria; phylum Desulfobacterota; class Zymogenia; order Zymogenales; family Zymogenaceae; genus CAZDOD01. Next base: position 20,549 of record CAZDOD010000022.1, read on the forward strand.
TCGAGATCTCCGAGATCAGGGTGACTTACACCCGCGGGGAGCAGGACCCGCGCAAGATTCCCGCCAATGTTGTTATCATTGGGAGCGACGTGATCGAAAAATCGGGGGCGACAAACGTCCCGAGTCTCCTGCGAAAGGAGGCGGGCATCAACGTTCGCAGCTACTACGGAACCACTAAGTATTCATCGATAGATATGAGGGGATTTGTCCGTGGGATCGAGACACTCGTGATGATAAACGGAGTCAGGCTCAACAATCCCGACCTATCGAGCGTCGATTGGGCGATGATACCGATTGAGTCGGTCGAGAGGATCGAGATCACGAAGGGACCCGGAACGGTTCTGTGGGGTGACGATGCAGTGGCCGGTGTCGTAAACATCATCACGAAAAAGGGGTACGATGTTCCGATCTTCAAGCTTGAGACCGTCTACGGTTCTTACAACAGCTCCAATAGTTCAATGAGCCTAGGCTACTCGAATGACTGGGGGAGGGTGTTTCTATCGGGGGGCTATCATTACAGCGACGGTTTCCGCAAAAACAGCAGTTATGAGGGGAGCGACATCTCCCTGTCATTGGGTGCCGACCCCACCGATTTTATCGGACTCACGTTTGATATGGTCTATTCGAATGACGAGTATGAGCTTCCGGGGGGGATCTATGACGACGAGATTGCGACGCACGGCCGGAAGTATTCCTACTGGTATAACGATCAAGGAAACGGGGAGAGATTCTATACTACACTGGGCGTTGATATAGACCTCGAAAAATATGGTCGTTTTGAGTTCGATTACTCCTTCAGAAAGAATTCTAGCTTTTATGAGAACCTCCCAGTGCCGGCCGGTGGATGGCCCCTCGGCTACAATAGAAACAAGATTGGTGAGCATGGTATCTTCGCCAAGTATATTTGGGATTACGATTTCGAGAGCGCCCAAAACCGCCTCACGGCGGGATTGGATTATCGTATCTCCGGCTTCGAGCAAAACGTCAATAACCCATTCTCGGGAGGTACGTTTATCACCAATACCATTATCGACAGGGATTCCATTGCATACTATCTTTATGATGAGCTCACACTCCTTGACAGGCTGGTTTTCAGTGTCGGTTATCGTTACGAGGACGTGACAAACGACATCGATTACTATGAGGATTCATGGTGGGGAGGTGTGGTGACCAACAAAGATTCAGTAAGCTTCACAGAACAGGCATACTCGGCCGGCATCACATTTCTGTATGGAGAGGAAAACAAAGTATACTTTCGCTTTTCCAAGGGCTATCGGATGCCGCTGACAGACGAGTTTGTCGTCTATGGATTTCTCAATACAGCCATAAAACCCGAGCTGGTGACCGGCTACGAGGTGGGGATGGAGCACATCTTTGACGTCTTTGGAAGGGATATGACGATGACCGTATCACTCTACTGGGATGAGTATGATGATGAACTCTACTACGACCCCAGCATCTATGCGAATCTCAACTACGAGAAAACGGTTCACAGGGGATTTGATATAGGGCTCAATGTGGCGCCGACCGACTGGCTCTATGTCTATGTGAATTATTCCTTCCAGGACGCATACTTCGATTACAGTCCATACAAGGGGAAAAAGCTTCCGCTCGTCCCAAGAAATATGGTGACTTTTGGCTTTGCCACCGATTACAAGGGCCTTGCCTTTAATTTGGACTGCAGGTGGGTCGACAGGAGGGTCCTAGAAAATGATCTATCTAACGCCCATCCCAAGCTCGACAGCTACTTCGTGGCAGACATGAGGATCGCTTACACATACAAGTGGCTCGAGGTATTTTGTGGGGTAGATAACATCACAGATGAAAAATATACCGATTACGGCGGCTGGCTCCCGAATCCCGCGCGGGGTGATGCATTTGAATACCCACTCCCAGGGATAACCTACTACACCGGGTTGACGATCAGATTCTGACAGTGGGGAGATAGGTTTTTTTGCCCCGGATTTTTTATCCGGGGCCTTTTTATTTTTGGGGCGTTGACAAAAAAGCCCAAAAAGTGGTAGATAGAAGCTGTAATCTTGTGGAACAGGTGAGGGTCTTTGGATGTCTTAAAGTAAAAAAGATAATTTGGGGGAGTTCATATTGTGAAGAAGATAAAACTCGGAGTAATATTCGGCGGAAGGTCGGGCGAGCACGAGGTCTCGCTAGTGTCGGCGGCATCGATCATGGGGGCGCTCGATAGATCACGCTTTGATGTAGTTCCTATCGGAATATCGAAGGAGGGTAGGTGGTACGTCGGGGACGGCGTGATGGATTTCTTTAAGTCGGGAAGGGCCGATGGGGAGATACACCCCGCAGTGCTTCTCCCCGATGCGGAAGGCGGGCTCCTCACGTGGGCGGAAGGGAAGGAGGAGGTGAAGCTCGACGCCGCATTCCCGGTACTCCACGGGCCCTACGGCGAGGACGGCACCGTCCAGGGATTGCTGGAGCTTTCCGACTTCCCCTACGTAGGGTGTGGAGTCCTCGCATCGAGCCTCGCGATGGATAAGGTAATCTCCAAAGAGATCTTTGAGGCGAAGGGACTTCCGACCGTGAAATACATCTGGTTTTTCGGAGCCATCTGGGAAGAAGAAAGAGAATCTCTGATAGAGAAGATCGAGGCGAAACTCAGATACCCCCTCTTCGTGAAACCCGCAAACCTAGGCTCGTCGGTGGGTATATATAAGGTGAAGGATAGAGGGGAACTCGCTGATACAATCCCGCTGTCGATGCAGTACGACCGGAAGATATTGGTCGAAGAGGGGGTTTTGGACGCACGGGAGATAGAGGTCTCGGTTTTGGGCAATGACGATCCGATTGCGTCTGTCCCGGGCGAGATAATCCCATCGGGCGAGTTTTACGACTACGACGCCAAATATGTCGATGGGAAGTCGACCGATGTCATCCCGGCCGAACTACCGGATAAGGTCTCCGAGAAAATACGGGAGATAGCCGTCTCGGCGTTTCGCGCCGTCGACGGCTCCGGCATGGCAAGGGTCGATTTTCTCGTAAACAAAAAAACAAACGAGATATTTCTAAACGAGCTGAACACGATCCCCGGTTTCACATCGATATCGATGTATCCGAAGTTGATGGAGGCGTCGGGGATTCCATATTCGGAGCTGCTGTCGAGGCTCGTGGATCTTGCGTTTGAGCGACACAGGATAAAAGGATCACTCAAGACATCGTATCAGCCGAAGGAGGATTGGTTTAAGTAGTAGGGTCTACGTTGTGATAGGAGGGCGCATAGCAATGCGCCCCTACATCAGAAAAAAATAAATTATGTGACACGGGAATCTATATTGCTGTTTGAAATAGTTGTAGGGGCGGCTCGTGAGCCGCCCCTAAATCGTTCGCTGACAGAAATCTAAATTTGGAGGCATTTTTATCCGTGCCCCCAAATCCTCATCTCTTATTCCCCCAGATGTACCAATTAGGAGAATAATAGACCCAGTATCCC
>CAZDOD010000023.1:0-23943 GCA_964506935.1 uncultured Thermodesulfobacteriota bacterium
AGGAAACTGAGTTTTATTATCTGCCTCTTTTTCCGATACCGTCCGGACGACCTCAGTCAGAATACTTACCGGTTCCTTTAGACTTGGGATTAAAAAAGAGACCTCCACCGCCGAATGTAGGGGGAGAGGGTTTTTGGTCTTGATAAAAATCCCGCCGTGGCTGATGTTATTTGTGTACTCGGTCAGAAATTTATCGACGGTCTTGTATTCGACTTTTATCCTGATCTTTTGCCTAGGATGTTCCCTTCTTTCTTGATGATCTATTTTATCTTTTTCTGAAAATTCGGGCATAAGGTCTCCTCACATACAAATACTTTTTCATTCTATCATTTTTTTCGGTCATAAGTCAAAATTAAATGATACGAATCAAGAGCCTGTCGCACACTATTTGTTGACAGGCTATATGAGTATTGATAGAATAATATCCTAATTTAGGGGAGGTTTTTATGGCTAAGATTCTGATAGTTGATGATGATGAGAATATATGCCTCCTTTATGAGGAAGAGCTAAAGGATGCGGGTTACGAGGTAGAGGTGGCCAAGAATGGGAAGGAGTGTATAGATAAGATCAAGTCCGGTACTTTAGATCTCATCGTTATGGACATACGTATGCCGGAGATGGATGGCCTTGAGGCCCTGGGGAAGGTCATCGCCCAACACAAAAATATTCCCATCGTACTCAATTCCGCCTATTCTTCTTACAAAGATGATTTCAGAAGTTGGGGCGCCGACGCCTATATAGTCAAGTCATCCGATCTCACCGAACTCAAGGACAAAATAGCCGAAGTCCTAAGCAAGAGGGATCAAGAGCAGAAATGAAGATCCTGGCCATGGTCATGGCGGGGGGAAAGGGCGAGAGACTCTATCCCTTAACCAGGGACAGGGCAAAGCCCGGCGTCCCTTTCGGATCAAACTACCGAATCATAGACTTCTCACTCTCCAACTGCGCCAACTCAGATTTGAGGAAGATTGTAATCCTCACACAATACAAATCCTTCTCGCTTGATAGACACATTCAGTTGGGCTGGAATTTCTTTTCGAGCCAGATGGGCGAATATGTCCACATCGTCCCGGCCCAGCAGAGGGTCAGCGATGAATGGTATCAGGGCACGGCGGATGCGGTGTACCAGAATATCTATACCCTCGAGCAGGCGCGCCCGGAGATGACCCTCATCCTCTCCGGTGATCACGTATACCGGATGGATTACAGGACCATGATAAATTTCCACATATTGAAAGGCGCCGACATGACCGTGGGGGCCGTCCCCATGCCCAAGGAGATGTCGACCCAGTTCGGGGTAATGGTCGTCGATAGAAATTACAAGGTTGTGGGTTTTCAGGAAAAGCCAAAGGTGCCCGAGACTATGCCGGGAAATCCCGACCTGATACTCGCCTCTATGGGTATATATGTCTTCAATACCGAAAAGCTTGTGAAGAGGGTCGTTGAGGACGCCAAGCGTACCGAGAGCGCCCATGATTTCGGAAAAAACGTCATCCCCTCGATGGTCGGCAGAGATGAGGTATATGCCTTCCCGTTCGTGGATGAGAAGACCGGAAGGGCTTCCTACTGGCGGGACGTCGGGACGATAGAGGCCTACTGGGAGGCACACATGGATCTCATATCGCAAGATCCCGAGTTCTCGCTTTTCGTCCCGTCGTGGCCGATCTACACCTATCACCCCCCTAATCCTCCGGCAAAGATAATCTCCTCCGGAAAAGACGACGATTTCATAAGGAATTCGATCATCTCGGGGGGCTCGCTTATCATCGGGTCTAAAATAGATAATTCGGTTATAGGGAGAAATGTCAAGATCTACGAAAAGAGCGAGATGTCTGAATCGATCATAATGGACGGTGTTGTGATAAACAGAGGCGTAAGGCTCAAAAAGGTAATAATAGACAAGGACGTCGTCATACCCGAAGGGATGAGCATCGGGCTTTCGGAGAAGGAGGACAAAAAATATTTCGATATCCAAAGCTCGGGTATAGTCGTGGTACCCAAGAGGATGAGATTTGATTAGGGCCATTGCTATCTTTCTTCCGTTGGATTGTTTGCGTGTATTTGCCTTGACTTTAATAATTCTCCCGCCGGCGGGATTTGATCATCCAATATCCTTTAGATAAATATAATATGCGAAGGTTAACATGCCAAAAGAATTCGCGGCGCTGATTGTCTTTTTTCTGGTCACCGTTTTTTATACAGGTGGAATTTTTGCATTCTTTCGACTGCCCGATCGCAAGATGCGAGCGATTTTTATTGTCGCGGCGTCTGCGGCCTATCTTGTAATCTCATTTTTTGTCGTTGAATGGGCGTCGTCGGGCGGATGGCCCGAGGGGCTTATTGTCGCCCCGGTCGTGGTGGTGACCGCACCTCTTCTCGCCCTCGGCGTGATTCTTGCCCTGGTCGTAAGTTCCTTTATGGCTTGGGAGAAGGGGAGGTTGCGGACGATCGTGATGTGGACCTGTATCGGTCTTCTTTTGTGCCTCTGTGCCGGGGCCATTCTTTTTCGTCCTGTGAGATGTAACTGGTTCGTGAATAAACTCAACTCCGACGATCAGTGGGAGCGAAGCTATGCGGCGAGTGAGCTGGGGAGGTGCGGATGTAAGAAGGCTGTCCCTGTGCTAATATATGCCCTCGATGACGAAGATGAGAACGTGAGGACAAGCGCCGTCTTTGCCCTCGGTTCCGTGGACGACACGTCGGCTTATCCGGAGGTTAAGAGGATGCTCACCGATAACAGCCCCAAGGTGAGGAGGGCCGCCGCATACGTGATCGTCCCGCTCGGCAGGGGGGATGATAGGGGGGAGGTAATCGCATTACTTGTTGGTCTCTTGAGCGATGAGGACGAAGAGGTGAGATATGCCGCCGAGAGTGGGCTTGAGGCCTCGAACGAGAACTGGCGAAACCTACCGGGAGTGCCGGATGGTTACAAAAACAGCTATGAATAACACCAATTCTTAATCTTAGGAAGCGTGGACAGAGACGAGGTATTCATCTTAAAAAAGGTAATGAATCTATTCAACTCCATTGTCCCTCAAAACTACTGCTTCAACTCCATTCTGTAATTTAAACTGATTGGATAAGTTTCAGGTCAGTATTGATCGCCCAGAAGATCTCCGAATCTTTCTATCTTTGTCCCAGATCCTCTATCTGTTTTTTCTTCTCGTCGATCTTTTCTTGGTAATCGGAGGGAAGGATATCCGTGACGAGGTTTATCGCCTTTGTGATGTAGGGGGATAGCTTTGAGCCATTGGATGCGGAGGGCATTATTGTCGAGAGAACGATGACGATTACGGCTACGATGATGAACCCCTTCAAGAACCCGAAGACGGCGCCGAAGATGCGGTCGTAGAGGGAGAGGTTCACCCCCTTTATCATTTTTGACAGGAGCATTCCCAAAAGCGATGTGACGACAGAAACGATAAGGAAGATGACCGAGAAGCTTATGATGTTGGCTATCTGTATCTGCGATATGTAAGGTTCTAAAAATTCGCTACCGATCGGGTAAAGGAGGAGGGCAGCGATTATCCCGAGGACAATCGCCGTGAGCGAAAAGATATCCTTTATGAAGCCCTTAATCGTGCTGTATATAGTGCTGGTGCCGATGATGATAATAATGGCGACATCTAGGAAATTCAGTTGCATCTATAAGACGATTTTCTCTGTAGGGTTTGACGAAAGATTAAAACTCTCATTTATTGGGTGCCTTTGTCGCTCCCAAAAAATCGGAGCGGGTATCATTCAAGATTTCCAACTATTGGAGAAACCATGCCATCCTGTCGAAGATCTCATCCTCCTGTTCGGCGTGGAGAATTATCTCGTCTTCATGGGAGGCACCGAGATTGAGATTGACAGCCCTCTTGAAGGTCGGCATCTCCCATATGGAAAATTTACTGATCTCCTTGGATACCCCCTTCTGGGTCTTGAGGAGCGCCACGCCGGCGGCGTCTGTCGCCACGATGTCGCTCCCCGCAAGCATCACCCCGGTGTAGGGATTGGCCTTAAGTGACGGCAGGGGCTGAAATCGGTTGTTGGAGTCGGGTCCGCCCGTTATGATCAGCTCGCGGCCGTCTAAAATGGTGAGTTTCGGCTGGGGCATCACGAGAAACAGCTCTGGTATACGCTCCTGGAGGGCTATCTTATCAGGTAGTTTTAAGTCTTTGAGCTTCATATCTTTTATTTTCGGTATCTTGTGAAGGGCGTGGCGGCTTTCTGTGTCGATAAATCCGACGTAGCTCTTCATCCCCATTGTGAAGCGGCCGAGGAAGTGTGTCTTTACCGTCCCCAAAACGATGATGTGATCCACCTTAGGCGGGAGGTTGTTTTGCATCAGGTAGGGGTCGTTCTCAAAGAGCATCTTGGGCGCCCTAATGAAGTAATTGCCGGGGCTGATCTCCCAGTTTTCCTTAATGTCATTGGGGAAGGATCTTTCCCTGTAGATGTAATCGTCAAAAGAGATCAACTTTATGTTGATATCTTCATGAACCTGTCTTATCTCGTCGACTTTTTCGGCGATCCCGGTTTTCTTGAAGTTTTTTTTCGTATTTCTGAAAAACGCCGTCTTCTCCCCGACGTAGATTGCGGAAGGCCTCTTTTTTGCTATGATGTCTATGAGAGTCGCCAGGGTCTTTGGGCAGGTCGTGGCGGGGTAGGGGCGATCGGAGTTCATGCAGATTTTGATAAGGACGCTGTCTCCGTATCTTATAAAATCCAGCTCGCCCGCGATATTTATCAGGGTTTCTAATTTTTCTTTAAGTACCGAATCGTCATCTTTGTCCTCTTCTGGGACTTTAACTACAGCGACCTTTATCTCTTTCATCTTCAGGCGGTTTCCTATCAAATATGTTTTTGATGGGAACTATATAACAGATATCGGTCGGTGTCAAAGGATTTTTTGTTGGGGGTGTGGTGAATTCGTATGTCAGTAGAAGTTCTATTCCGTAATCGAATTCGGATCCACTTCCCTTTTCTCCGCATTCGACATCTCGGCGGCAAGGGCGAATTGGAGGACTTTAAGCCCCACCTCCCCCGATAGGATCGGCTCTTTTTTCTCCTTTATGCACCTGAAGAAGTAGCGGCTGCTGTCAACAAAAGAATTGCCCCAGTCGTCCCTAAGGTTGTGATATTCCCTCGTCTCCCCATCCCGATACAAAACTACGGACGGCTCCTGGAGCATTCTCCCGGTCGCCCGGTTGATGAATATGATCCCCTCTTTGCCGACTAGCTCGATTCGGTCGTCGACCGAGTAGTAGTCCGACCTGATATACATATTTTCGCAAAAATCTATATTGTATGTGCCGTATCGTGCCCTCTCCCCGTCCCTATATTTCCACATGATCAGGGCCGGGCAGTCCATCACATGGGTATAGTCTATCCATGCGTATACTTTTTCGACCTCGCCGCCAATATCGTAGGCCTGGGAGAACTTGTGGTATCCGTCGTCGAAGACCTGCATCCCCCCACCCGTCAGCCCCTTATCCATCCGCCATTGCCATGAAGTAGCCGTTATATCCCATCCCCCCTTAGTGGCGGCCGTCATCCTCATCCTGACGGTTATGAGGTCACCTATCGCGCCTTGCTCCAAAAGCTCTTTTGCCTTGACATATGGTGGGTAAAAGACAAAGTTTTCAAAGACCTTAAGGAGCACTCCCGCCTCTTTTGCGGCTTTGATCATTTCGTTTGCCTCCGAAACGTTCATTGCCATCGGCTTCTGGACGCTTATGTGTTTTTTTGCCGATGCCGCCGCCACGGTGTATTCCTTGTGGAGATGGTGGGGGAGTATTATCTCGACCGCCTGAATCTCATCGTCTTTTAAGACGTCCTCAAAGTCGCTGTATGCTTTTTTAGCCCCCCATTCTTCTTTCTGTTTTTGTGCCTTGTCCTTATCTGTATCGCATACGGCAAAGAGCTCGGCATCTTCGCTTCCAAAGTAGGCCCTGGCGTGGAGCCCGCTGATCTGTCCGCAGCCCACAATGGCAAACTTGATCTTATCCATAATGGTCTCCTCTATTTTATAGATGCTTATATCGTTTTACGGATAATACAGCCATAAATCGTGATAAGTCAACTCTTTTGATTTATTTTCGGCAAGATTTATATTTCCTTGAATTTGAGGGATAAATGTATTACCATTTTGCTGTTGAGTTCAAGTGTGGGCGCCTTTTTAAAGGCACACAGGCGTTTTTTTATCATACCTTTGATGTCTATTTGAAGTTTTGGTCTTAGAAGTTGGTGTAGACGTAAGATCTTCCGCTACGAGGAGGATAGATTTAGCGGCGATCCAGAAGGCCGATCCCGAATATGGGAGTTCCCTCGAGGTGGGAGATGTCGTCCTTGCGAGGGTGAAGACCCTGGGGCGCCACCGGGCGATCGAACTCTTCGACGGTGTTGAACACACCATCGCCCCCGGCGAGGTGGCGGCCGTGGTGGTGGGGAGGCGATATGCCACGGATGAATTCCACGGAGAGATACCCGTAGAGTTGAGTGAGGGGGGAACCCTCCACCTTCTAAATGTAGGGGGGGTGGTGGGCAGGGTAAAGAGGTCAACGAGCACAGTCAGCGATCCCACAACATTGACATATGTCGGAAGTGCAGTGGACTTACGGGGGAAAAAACTCTCGACTTTCGATTCGCCGATATCAAGACGTTATTTTGATAAAAAAGGATTACACGATTCCGATGTCCTGCTTGTTATAGGTTCGGGCATGGAGGTCGGCAAGACCGCCTCGGCATCAAAGGCCATCGAGATAATAAGCGGGATGGGGTGTTCGGCAGGGGGCGCCAAGCTAACCGGGACATCGAGGATGAAAGATTTACTAAGGATGAGAAATTCCGGTGCCAAAGATATCGTTGATTTCTTGGACGCCGGCTATCCTTCGACCTTCGGCTGTTCAAGGAGCGAGCTTGAGGGGATATTCGGGATATTGTTGGGTTTTCTCGCGGGGAGGGACATTAATATTGTGGTAATGGAGGTGGCCGACGGAGTATTCCAGAGGGAGACCGAGGAGGTCTTGTCTTCTCGAAAGATCATGGAGAGGGTAAAATTGGTTATAGCCGCCGCTCCGGACAGTATGGCGGCATACGGGATGCTCAGGTATCTGTCCGATATTTTCGGTGTTGTGCCCGATTTCGTATCCGGTGTGATTACCTCCGCGCCCCTTTGCGTAAGTGAGCTCAAAAAAAGGACGAAGGTTCCCATTTTGGGTGATTCATCTAGGTCGAAAGAAAAATTTATTAAGCTTATCAGGGAGAGGTTTTCTCGATGCAGGGAGATCTGAAATATCGCAAGGGTAAAAAGGTATCGGGCCATATAACCATCGCCGAGAACGCCAATCGGCAGGAGATATGCCTACACTACTTCGCCATCTGGGGGGCAAAGGACGGCCCGACCCTTCTTATAAACTCCGCCGTTCATGGAAACGAGGTCGTTGGTGTGGAGGTAGTGAGAAAGATTGTGGATGAGGTCGACCCGAAGACCCTCTCCGGCAATCTCCTCGCAGTCCCGATAGTGAACCCGATGGCGTTCAATTCCGGGCTCCGGTGGGATCCCTACGATAATATCGATATGAACAGGATTTTTCCGGGTGACCCCGACAAAACGATGACCGACAGGATAGCTCATCGCTTTTTTAATGTGTTCGCGCATAGCGCCGATTACATCCTTGACATCCACTCGGCCGAGTTTCCCGATGAGCTGATCCCACACATTCGCGTCAGGGTTGAGAGGCCTTCGAAGAGCTATCTCAACCTTGTCGCCTCCACGGGGATAAACGCCGTCTGGAAGGGCCCGTCGATCGAAGGGATGCTTCAGACCGAGGCCTATAAACTTAAGACACCGTGCACCACGGTAGAGATCGGGGCTGCGGGAATAATTAAGGGGGGTGACGTTGAGATCGGCACATCGGCGGTAAAAAATGTTATGTGTGTCCTTGGCATGGTCGAGGGAAAGGCACGGATACCCGACCGCCAGATAGTCCTGGCATCCGATGAGGGATGGGTGAGGAGTCCCATAGGGGGGATATTCAAACCGACGATTCATCTCGGCAGATTCATGAAGAAGGGGGAGGATATAGGAGAGATAATTGACCCAACGTCCTTTGAGACACACAACCTCACCTCTCCCATCTCGGGGATAGTCACTGGGATAACCAACCAGCCCATCGTCCGCTCGGGGACGCGGCTTGCGATGGTCGTGGATTTCAACAAAGATGATCTCACAAAACACCTCGCAGCTACTCCAAATCTCCCCCATGCGGAGTATATACAGAATGAGTATCTCGGCTTCCTTATTAAAGAGATCTATTGAGGGTGGAGGATGATATGTCAAGTTCTGTCCTGTCTATAAAAGAAAAAGATATCCCGATATTAGGAAAGGCGGATCTTGTGGTGGCGGGTGGAGGGCCTTCGGGCCTTGCAGCGGCTATCTGTGCGGCAAGGGAGGGCCTTAAGGTCATACTCCTCGAACGCTACGGTTTTTTGGGGGGGATGGCAACCGCGGGCCTCGTCGGGACGGTATGTGGGATGTACCTTCATCACCCCGACAAAATCGAGCATATCATCGAAGGCTTTCCCAAGGAGCTTACCGATAAACTCAGAGATATGGGCGGTGCCTTCGGCCCATTCATACGGGAAGGTTTTACGGCCCTCCTATATAATCCATGGGTTATGAAGAGGCTTTTGGATGGGTTGGTCGCAAAAGAGTCGAATATAACACTCATGCTCCACACATATGTTGCCGACAGCGTGGTCGACGGTGGCGAAATCAATGGTCTCGCCGTGGCGAGCCCCGAGGGTCTGAAGGGGGTCGTTGGAGATATCTACATCGACGCCACGGGGGATGCGGCCGTCGCATTGTCATCCGGGGTCGAGACGAAAAAGGGGGACGCGCGCGGCTCTGTCATGACGCCCACGATGATGTTTCTGGTCCAGGGGATGGATTTGGCCGAGTATCAAAAGGAGGGCATGGGTGTCCTCAACGATAAAATCAAAGAGGCGGCGAAGACAAAAAAATATCCCCTAACCGTAAGTCAGGGGCTTGTCCTCCCGACATTCAGGCCGGGAGAGGCGTTGGTCAAGATCAGCTCCCTCGAAAGGGACGGCCGCGCCCTCGACGGGAGTCTTGTTTCCGATCTCACGTTCGGCGAACTCAAGGGGAGGGCCGATGCCGAGGTCTCCACCGATTTCCTTAAAAACGAGGTTCCCGGCTTTAAGGCCGCCTTCCTTTCTGATACCGCCGTCCAGGTGGGGATCAGGGAGACGAGGCGCATCGTCGGAGAATACGTCTTGACCGGAGACGACGTTATCGGCGGAAAAAAATTTAAAGACAATATCTGTCTCTCGTCATGGCCCCTCGAACTCTGGGAGGAGGGGGCGAAAGAGCCGCGCATGGTCTTTTTGGACGAGGGCTTCTATTACGGCGTCCCGTATCGCTCGCTTATCCCAAAGGGGATAAATAACCTTTTGGTCACGGGGAGGGCCATTTCCACCGATCACGATGCCCTGGCGTCGGCCCGTGTCATGGGGGTCTGTATGGCGGAGGGGCAGGCCGCGGGGACGGCGGCGAGTCTTGCCGTAAAAGGCGGGAGTGGGGTGAGTGAGGTGGATATAGGAGAGCTTTTGTCCGAGCTGAAGAAAGGGGGGGCGAGGCTCACATGACGCCCGAAGATTTGCGGCGGGAAATGAAAAGATTGGGAGATTTGTTTATTTCTCATTTGGAAGCCGATAAGGTAATTGCAATTCAGAGCTGTTATGGATCTTGATCGTATATTTTTTTATAAATCGTATATAGTAAGATCGGCCGTTTTTCTTGCAATCCTTTTTTTTCTAATATCGGCATGCGCAACTTTTAATACGCTTACTTTAGAGTCCTCCCGGGGTGTCTATCACACCGTTGGGCCCGGCGAGGATCTATGGCGCATCTCTCGGACATACGAGGTCGATGCCAAGACAATAACCGAATTCAACCAGATATTCAATCCCGACGACATAAAAGAGGGCGATAAGATATTTATCCCCGGGGCGAGAAAGGTGCTCGAGGTTCCTCCGCCTTCTTATGAGGAGCTGGCCGAGGCGGCCAAAAAGGGTCTCTTCGTCTGGCCCGTCGAGGGAATGATATATTCGCTGTTCGGCCCAAGGTGGGGGAGGATGCACAACGGGATTGATATATCGGCCCCGGTCGGAACCCCTGTGTCGGCATCAAGGGACGGTGATGTGGTCTTCGTGGGTAGGAGGGGGGGGTACGGGATCGTGGTAGAGATAAAACATGACGATCACTACATGACGGTCTATGCGCACCTGAGCAAGGTTTTCGTTGAAGAGGGGAATAGTGTTAAAAGAGGCGATGTAATCGGAAATGTCGGCAGCACCGGAAGATCTACCGGGCCGCACTGTCACTTTGAGGTCCGCTATGATGATGTCCCGAGAAATCCCCTCTATTTCCTGCCGTAATGTCCATTTAATTACTCATCTTGGTAGTGAAAAAAAGATTTCTTTTGATGCACGAAACCTTTAAGCTTTGAGACACCCTCCGATTCTAACAGTCGGGGGCGTTGACATTTCAATAAAAGGCTCATATTATATATGTGTCCTTATTTCCTCAATGGGAGATCAATATGGCAGGTGGGGATTCCGAAAATATCATCGTCTATCTCATATCTATGGGTGATACCGAGGTCAAGGTAAGGGATTTTGCGGGCAAATTCTCTTATAGATTCAAAATGGAGCCGAATAAGGTCTTGGGCTTAAGTAGGCGTCTTCCCGTAAAATTGGGTAGCTTCGACCTCGAAAAGGCGAAAAAGGTCGGGATGGAGATCAAGAGGATGGGCGGTGATGTTAAGCTGACAAAGGTGGTCACGAAAAAATCGCCCCCTCCTCCGCCGAAAGAGGACGTATCGTGGATCGATCGCGAATCCCTTGCGCCCGATGATTCATCTGCCCCGCCGCCTGTAGTTGACAGGTCATGGATAATAAACGACAGGGAGGAGCCGGATTTTACGGCGGGGGATTCGTCTCCAGTTTCTCCCCCGTCTGAGGGTGGCAACTCGTGGTTGACCCACGGCTCGACGGAGTCGCAGGAAGACCTCAAGGAGCTCGCCTATTCAGAGCCGGGGGACGAAGAGTATCCGTCCCAGTATGAATATCCAGAGGCATCAACCGGCGATGCGCCGGAATATGAGCTCCCGGAGGAGAGGAGGGTGGCGGGTAAGTACGATGTGAAACACACATACACCACCGAAGAGGCATACGGGATAGGGAAAGACAAATTTGAGAAGGTGAAGGAGCTTTACGCAGACAGAAGGGGTAGGAGTAGCGTACTATCAAGCCCGCTCGCAAAATTTATTTACCTCGTGGTTTTTGCTGTTCTTCTCTACTACGGCTACACCGAAAGACAGTATCTGTTTGATATCTTCATGGGGGCCGAGAAGTGGTCGCTTTCCGATGCATATGCCCACAGAATAAACCCCGGTGTCTCGATACCCCCGGACCTTACCGGTTTATATAAGGGTGAATTGAAATACACAACAAGATCGGGTGATACGGCACTGGTGGATGTCAACCTCTATATCGAAGGGAGGGATGTCAAAAACGTCGTTGTGAATGTCCTTTCGACCTCAAGCGAGGTGGGAAAATACGAGATCAACATCGATTATGCCCCCAAGTATCTCGAATATGAGAGAAAAGTGGAAGGGACGATAACTTATTCCTATGTCGATACGTTCGACTCTCCCTCAAACAGCATAGGTATTATTGACGACAAGGGGGTCTTCAGGATAGCGTTAATCCCGATGAATGTGGGGCTTGATCCGGCCGATATCCCCGATACCGAAAAAGACCGCCTCGGAAACGTCGTGTTCCTCAATATCGAGGGTGCTTACGGAGACAAGAACGTTTTCTACGGGGGCCTTAAGACCAGCACCACCGAGATTCTCGGATGGGAGGCGAGAAAGAGGTAGGTTTTTTTTCGATTTCCCGGCCTTTGAATCTCGTAGTCTCTTTTACACTGGTCTAACCATTCATCTCACATCAATCGATTTTTTTAGCACATCGCAGAATAAATGCTACATAAAACATTTTTTTCTTGCAATTCATTTGCATTTGCAATATACTCATATCTGGGGGGGCGTTTTTAATAATACTAGGTTTTGATATTCTAAGAAATTTTTGGTCTAAAAATGGGAAATCAAGAAAATCCTGAGCTCTCGTCCGTCATCTTGAGGAAATCGGGCCTCAAGAGGACCCTCGGAAGGATCAAGATCGTCGAGATACTGATGGAATCTCAAAGGCCGCTCTCGACCGGCGAGATAACGAGACTGCTCGGCAAAGACACGATAGACCCCGCATCGGTATACAGGGTCCTTAACACATTTCACAAAAGGGGCCTCGTTCACAGGGTTGACTGCTCCGACAATATAAACCGCTTCGCCCTGAATAGGGGAGAAAAAGCCCACCCCCATTTCACCTGCCGATCGTGCGGTAGGGTCGAGTGTTTGAGGGATATTCCGGTGCCCCCGATTGATGTAGATCGAAAGGGGTATATCATAGAGGAGAGGAGTGTATGCTTTCAGGGCCTTTGTCCCGGCTGCATAAAGTTGGCAGAGGATCGTAGCCTAATTAATAAAACGCAGGATATGTGATATGAAAAATTTACGTTTTTTTTCGGTTGTTGTTTTTTTTCTATCTCTTGTTCTCCTTTTTTATTCATGCGGGCGTGAGATAAAGGAAGATGGAAAGCTGATCGTCGTGGCGAGCATATTTCCTGTCTATGATTTCGCCCGAGAGGTAGGAGGCGATAATGCAAGCGTGGAGATGCTCCTCCCACCGGGAATGGAGCCCCACTCGTTTGATCCGACCCCAAGGGACATTCGCAGGATTGAGGAAGCGGACATCTTCGTCTACAACGGCGCCGATATGGAACCTTGGGTCGAAGATATTCTAAAAGGTATAAAAAACCCCGACCTTGTCGTGATAGATTCGAGTAAGGGAGTAACCTTATTGGAGGGCGGACATCATCACGAGGGGGAGGCCGGTCACGATGTCGGGGAAAAGGGGAAGGCCATGGACCCGCATATCTGGACGGATTTCGAAAATGCGAAAATTCAGGTCGACAATATCCTCTCCGCCTTCTTAATGAAGGACCCCGAAAATGCGGGGACATATCAGGAGAGAACAAGGATATATAAGTGGAAGCTCGACACCCTTGACGAGTTATATAGAAACGCACTCTCAGATTGCCCAAAGAAGGAGATAGTATCATCCGGGCACTTCGCCTTCAGCTATATAGCACACCGCTATGGTTTGGTTCACTATGCGGTTTACGGTTCGTCCCCCGACGCCGAGCCTTCGCCCGCCGAGCTTATTAAGATCGTTGAGCTCGTAAAGGCAAATGACATTAAATATATCTTCGGAGAAGAACTCGTAAATCCCAAAATGGCCCAGACCCTGAAAGAGGAGACGGGGGCGGAGATCCTCTTCGTCAACCCGGCCGGGAACGTGTCAAAGAGAGATTTTAAAGCGGGCGTCACCTTTATTGATATAATGACCGATAATCTGAATAAATTCAAATTGGGCTTGGGATGTCAATGAGAGAATCAAAGGTAATTTTAGAAGTAAAAGACCTCTCCTTCAGCTACAATCATCATCCTGTCTTTGAGGGGATAAGCTTCAGGCTCAAACGTGGCGATTACCTTTGGGTTATAGGCCCAAACGGTTCGGGGAAGACAACCTTGATTAAGGCAGTCCTGGGGATTATAAGGGCGCAGAGCGGAAAAGTCCTCCTCTTTGGAAAGAAGTTGGGCGATTTTGACGAGTGGGGGAGGGTCTCCTATATACCCCAGAGTATTGACTTTTTTGATCCCTACCTCCCCGCCTCGGCCAAAGAGGTGGCCGCAATGGGTCTTCTGGCGGGGAAGAGAAATCCGAAAAAGCTATCCGTAGAGGATAGAGAAATGGTTTTAGAGGCGTTTCGGCGATTGGGGATTTTCGAGATAAGAAACAAACGCATCGGAGAGCTTTCCGGTGGACAGCGAAAGCGGGTCCTCATCGCACGCGCCATGATAAAGAGACCCGACCTCCTGTTTATGGATGAACCTACGGCCGCCGTCGAGCCGAAGGTGAGGGAGGATTTCTACAAGATAGCCGATGAGATAAACGAGAAGGGTACGACCGTTGTCCTAATAAATCATGACATTGCGGGCATGGGTATAAATAATAATAAGATCCTCTACATAAATCAAAAGCAGATTTTCTTCGGCGAGGGGAGTGAGTTTTGCATGTCTGATGAAATGGGCGATTATTTCGGAAGCTCCCAGCACATTATATGTCACCAGCACTTTGATGATGAATAGATTGATGTCCATTCTCATAGTATCTTAATCTCGATATAAATATGTTTGACCTTTTGCAATACGGTTTTATCCAGAGGGCGCTCCTTACGGGGATTTTCGTCGGGACGGCCTGCGCGGTTCTCGGCGTCTTTCTGACGCTTCGTAGGTACGCCCTAATCGGTCACGGTCTCGCACATGTGGCCTTCGGGGGCGTTGCGGTGGGACTCCTCCTCGGAGGGGAACCCTTCTGGGCCGTTCTGATTGTGACCCTCTTTGCGTCTTTGGGGATACTCAAGCTTCAGGAGAGGGCAAAGATTCACGCCGATGTCGCTATCGGGATCGTCTCTGCGGTCGGTATGGCGACGGGTGTCGTCATCGCCGGTGTGGCGGGGGGATTCAATGTTGATCTAATGAGTTACCTGTTCGGAAGCATCCTGACGATCGGGAGAGAGGAATTCTGGGCATCGGTCGTCATATCGATACTTGTGGTCTTCTTTATCGTCTATTTTTATCACGATCTTTTCGCCATGACGTTCGACGAGGAATCGGCCGTGGTGATGGGGGTAAACGTCGGCAGGTACAACTACTTTTTCGCCATAACCGCCGCCTTCGTTGTCGTAATCGGGATGAAGGTGGTGGGGCTCCTTCTCGTCTCCGCCCTCATCATACTTCCTGCGGTCACCAGCCTTCAGGTCTCGAGGACATTTAAGGGATCGATCTTTTTAGCCGCCGTCTTCGTAATAATATCGGTTGTCTTGGGGATATTTATCTCATATTATTTCGATCTGCCGTCGGGCGGTACGATTGTTCTCGTAAATTTTGTCCTGTTTCTTATCTGCTACGGCCTTAAAAAAACGGTCATCGAGCGCAAACGGGTATAGAACGCCTCCCAAAAGCACCCTGATTTTTTAAGTTGTGTTTTTCTATTCTTTTATTCTGAGGAAGATAAAAAAACCGATGAATATCAACACGCCCGCACCGATAAAGGGGAGCTCGGCCCCGAAGGAGTCCATTAAAAAACCCCCGATTGCGGGTCCCACAAGGAGCGAGCCGTTCTGACACGCCATGTAGATTCCGACAAAGCCCGCGGCGTGTTTTTTTGGGATGAGCTTTAAAAAGTAGGTATATCCCACGGCAAGGAGTATTGCGAAGTCGATACCGGCAATCGCCATAAAGAAATAGGCGGTGTGAATCTCACTTATCAGCGTTACCAGAAAAAATATCAGCCCGTAGGAAACAAGCCCCCAAGTCATCAGTCTCTTCTGCCCCAACCTGTCCCCCAATATGCCCATCGGGAGGGCGAAAATGACGTAGGCGAGGGTGGTTATGAAGAGGCCGAGCACCGCCTCGTCAACCGATGCGCCGAATAGCTCCTGTGCCGATATGACAAAGAGTGAATTTACCATCCAAGTGCCGCTCCACCAGAATGTCATCCCGGCATAAAACATCAGGGTGTTTTTTTCTTTTTTTATTTCCCTGATAAATCCTTTGAGGGGCGAAGAATCGGAGATTTTATCAGGCTCGCTCGTCCCAATAACCATGATAATCACAGAAACCGCGATCGATACCGCTGCAAACGAAAAGCTCATTTCGGGAGAGGTATCCCATGCCCGCGCCCCGAAGTAGAGATACGACAAAACTCCGATGCCTCCGACAAAGAACATCATGCCGGAGGCCAGGCCCCTCATGTCGGGCGGGGTGATATCCGGCAATAACGCGAAATATGGAACCATCGCCGTAAAAAACGAGGCGTAGAGGAGAAGGGCGAGCGGGATTATGAAGATAAGAGAGCTTACGTTGGGGAGGACAAGGAGAATGATGATGACAAATAACCAGCCGGTGATGATAATCGGCTTTCGCCTCCCCCATCTTGTGCTGATCTTGTCGGATAATATCCCCGACAGGATCGGTATCGTCATCCCGAAGATACCGGCCCCTGAGAGTATGATGCCTGTAATGGTCTTGGACGATGTAATGTCGAAGAGATAGAGGGGCATGGTTGCCATGGAAAAGCCCCAGAATGTCTGAACGGCAAAGAGGCCGACGGAAAAGAGTATCAGACGGAGTGGGGTAATACGGGTGGTGGGGGGGGTGAGGCTTTCTCGTGTCATATTGTAGGGGCGCCTTTTTGAGATTGAAGTGTAAAAACTATTCTATCGATTTATTTTGAAGAGCCTCGCCGCATTATCATAGAGCCACATCCTCTTTACTTCATCCTTGAGCGGGAGTTCCATCACCCCGTCCGCAAGCTCCCTTATCGAGAGCCCCATAAAGAGCCATGTGGAGCCGAAGAGAATCCTATCTTTTAAGATCGAGTCGCCGTATCGCAAGAGGGGCTCCCACCCTGTCCCCGGCATCCCGATATATTTCGGGATGTAGGAGGCGATGTCTATATAGACGTTTTTATTACGCCACGCCACCGCAACCATCTCGTTTACCCACGGCCAGCCGCCGTGGCCGGCGATTATTTTAAGCTCCGGGAAATCCTGGGCGACGATATCGATATATATCGGCCGCTCGACCTCCATCGTGTTTGTGGAGTAGTTGATCGACAGGTGAAACCAGATCGGGATGTCGAGCTCCACACAGGCCGCATATAGCGGATACATCTTGGCGTGGTGCGGGGGGATCCCAAACATGAACGGGCGGACGGCGATCCCCCTGAGACCGAGGTCGTAGCACCTCCTTATCTCGCGGACTGCATCCATTCCCTTAAGTGGATCTATCCCGGCGACGCCTATAAATTTTTTGGGGTATTTATTTACGATGTCGGCGTAGTAATCGTTCGGCAGCCCCGAAAGACCGCTCGGCGTCCCCTCATCTAGGTTGAATATGACGGCCCTCTCCACCCCCATCTCGTCTAGCTGTTTTATAAATTCTTCAATAGGCACAGACAGGATCTTCATCTTCGGGGCCAGGGCCTTTTTCAGCTCTTCTTGAGATAGAGATGTCTTCATCCGGTAGAGCTCTTCGGCCTCAATACCCAAGATCGGTGCAACCCTCGGGCCGAATACGTCCTTTAGGTAGCCGGACATCTGGGGCGGGAGTGAAGAGATCAGGTCAAGGCACACCTCCTCGGTGGGGACATAACATAGGGAGTCAATGATCTTGTATTTTTCTTCCATTTACTCTCTTTAGTGACTGCAGCCCAAGACGTCAAAATTGTATAAAGACGTCGGCGATTGGGAAAATTTGGAATCTAACTCAGAAAATCGGCAAACAAATCCTATACATTCCGTATTATCACTCATAGGATATGAATGATTGGGGAGTGGTGAAAAAAGCTTAAACTACCGCTCTGGCTTTTAAGGCTCTCCCCTTGATCGGTATCGACTTTTTTTTCTGAATTCTAGTCTGGCCACGAACCGAAGGCCTTTTTTACCTCGGCGAAGGCCTCATTTGCCACGTTGATCGACTTTTCGATATCCTCCTTTTCGTGGGCGGCGCTGATAAACCAGTTGTGATGCGGGTGAAAGAAGACCCCCCTCTTTATCGCCTCTATCGAAAAGAGCTGGCTCCTCCTAAACGAGACATCGCCCGTGAAGGTCATATAAGGTATCGCCGGTGGGCCCGTCACCTGAACCTCCTGGCCGTTGGCCTGGCCCATCTCTTCGAGGCCGGTTTTTAGAAGCTCACCCATCTTTCTCATCTTCTCAACACAATTGTCCCTTTTTAGAATCTTCAATGTGGCCAAGGATGCCGCCATTGGTGATGAGGCGAACCAGTAGCTCCCCGTGAAAAAGACGCTCGAGGCGCTGATCCTGAGATCCTCTCTCCCGACCATCGCCGACAGCGGATGGCCGTTGGCGATCGCCTTGCAGTAGCAGGAGATGTCGGGCTTAAAGCCGAAGTATTCATTTGAGCCCTTAAGATCGAGCCTGAAGCCCGCACGGACGTCGTCAAGGATTAGAATGATCCCCTCGTCGTCGCAGGTCTTTCTTATCCCCTTCCAGAATCCGTCGGGGGGGAGGATCTGCTCGGCCCATGTGGGATGGTGGTACGGTGTGAAGATCGCCCCTGCGATCCGACCCTTGTGTTTTTCTACGAGTTTATTGAAACTGTCGAGATTACCCCAGTCTATATACAGGATATTCTCAACGTCCTCATCAATTACTCCGCCGTGGCCGGCACCGCTCGCCCAGGCCGCTGTGCCGTGATAGGCGCCTTTTGCCATGATGATCTTTTTTCTTCCCGTGTGTTGCCTTGCGATCATCAGGGAGTGGTTGGTCATGTCGGCGCCGTTTTTCCCGAAGACGACCCAGTCGGCAATCGGGATAAGTTTATTGATGTGTTCGGCAAGTTCCACCATGATTTCGGCGGGGTGGTTGCATATGTCTCCCTTTTTCTTTTGTGCATCGGCGGCCGCCTCGACCTCGGGATGGTTGTATCCAAGTACCATCGGGCCGTAGCTGCATATATAATCGATATATTCGTTGCCGTCTACGTCCCAGTATCTACAGCCCTTCGTTTTCTCAACGTAATATGGTGAGGCGAGGGAACCGACGATGACCGGGGTCATATGGCCGTAGATCCCCTGAGGGATGACTTTCGCCGCGCGCTCAAAGATCTTTATCGAATTCTTGTATCTATCCTTATCTACTTTCATGCTATCCTCCGAATCTTTTTTAAGTTTTCGGGCCTATTCAAGATATTTACCCGCCCGCTCCATTAAACGTCCCATTTCATCTATCATGGGGATAGAACCAGAGATCTCAATATCACCGAGTGGAATTGCTGCCATCAGATCGAGCTGGCCGTTTAGCATCCCATAGGCTGCGTCGAAATCCTTAAAGCCCAGATACGCCGTGTAATCTCTCGGCCTTCCTTTATTCGCCGTAAATTCGCTTCCGGTTTTCGTTACATAGACGGACGGTCCATTCTTGACCTCGACATGGGCCGTGCCGTCGGGGATCTTCTTCACGGCCTCTTTTACCTTCGGGTCGGCCTCCCCAACCTCGGCCGCTCCGAAGACGGCGGCATAGAGGAGGAGGGTGGAAATGATCTTTTTTGTCTCCCCTTTTGGGGGTGTGTCACCAGGCTCCATATAAAAGGCGAGCCTGTCTCCAAGTTTCATAAAGCCCAGAAGTAGTTTTATCTTGAGGAGGCCCTTTACGGGAAGTGGCAGGGCGAATCCCTTTCCCGAAAACATGTTGTTTACCATCTTTACCGTCGGGATAAAAAGGATGACGTCGGCCTTTTTGGTCTTCCCGGGAGTTGCCTTGACCTCTTTGTCTCTGAACTCCACCTGGGCGGCTAGGCCTGAAGGGGCGGAGAACTGGAGCACTCCCTCTAGCTTGCTTACAATCTTTTTTGCCTCTTTATCTTCTTTCGCCACCTCTTCAAATAGCTGAAGGACGGCATACAGATAAAGACGTGCCTTTACGATTTTACTTGACATAAGCTCTCTCCTTTCGGCATTGTTCTATAGAAAGAAACTTTAGTTTATGACGTCGTAACAATGTTCTATCTCGATATGTCCAGAAAAATCAAACCGCATTTTTCTGAGATCATTTCCCCTCAAACTTCGGCTTTCTCCTCTCACTGAACGCCTTGAACGCCTCAAACAGGTCTTCCGACGGGAGGATGTTAGCGCTCCTCTGGGCGACGTAGTTGAGCCCGTCGGCAATGGTCTTGTCCCTGCAGTAATTGATGACCTCCTTTGCGGACATAACCGCAAGCGGTGACTGTTCGGCTATCTCCTTCGCCATAGCCTCGGCACCGGCGTAGAGGGCGCCCTTATCGGGATAGATTTCGTTTGCGAGGCCTATCTCCTTTGCCCTCTTGGCATCGATATCTTTTGCGGTGTAGGTAAGCTCTTTTGTGTGCCCTTCGCCGACTATCCGTGGTAGCCTCTGGAGTGTCCCGACATCTGCAACTATGGCGAGCCTCGCTTCCCGTACCGAGAATGAGGCGTCTTCCGATGCGAGGCGTATATCGCACGCCGTGATGATATCGACGCCGGCGCCGATGCAGAAGCCGTGGACGGCGGCGATAACGGGTTTCCTGCACTTTTCGAGGGATGTAATCGAATCCTGGAGCTTTAAGATGTCCTTTACGAGCTCCATCCTTTTTCTGCCCATAATACCGGGCTCGACAATTCCGGTAACCTCCGTGACCATCCCTAGAAGATCTATCCCGGCGTTGAATGCCTTCCCGCGGCCGGCCAGGATTACGACGCGAACGTCATCGTCGGAATCCACCTCATCCATGACGTCGATTATCTCCCGCCAGAAATCCGGCCCGCATGCGTTGAGCTTATCCGGGCGGTTCATAAAGACCCAGGCTATGTGATCCTTCTTTTCGATCTCGAATACCTTGTACTTTTTAGCCATATAACGCCTCTCTTTCATAACTCAAAAGATATATAGAGCCTTTTTGAACGTCTTTGACTCAAGATAAATTATATCAGATTTTATCGTTGAGTTTCTACCTCAAGTCATAGGATTTTTTTATTTTGGAAAAAACCGATCCTATTCGGTCTCTATCATCTTTGACTCCTTTAATTTTAAACATAGCACGGCGCATATCACCATCAGCCCGATAAATCCTATCATGAAGGGAGTCATTGAGCCATCTGCGCCCCTGAATTTATCCATGCCGAAGATAAAGGCGATCCCGGAAAACTGCCCTGCGAGGATGAGTAATCCCTGAGATGTTGCCTCCGGCGCCGGGTAGCTTATCTCGGCGCTATATTGAAATCCAATAGGACCTGCCGCCATAAAGAAGAATCCGAAGACGAAACTGAATATCAAAAGTACCACGAAATCCGTGACAAAGGTCAATCCAATAAGTCCCGGAACAGTTAAGATAACAGCAGACACTATAAAGGGTTTTCTCTTTCTTACCATATCGGATATCGGCGGGACGATGATGGCCCCGAGGATGCACCCACCCAGCATGACCGCCCCGGCTATTCCGGCCTGGGTAATATCGAATCCGCGCGGGGTTAATATCTGCTCGATCCAGGTCGTTACGGCGTTAAACAGACCCAAGGCGATGAAAAATACAAAGATCAGGATAAGCATATCCTTCTGTTTGAAAATATGTTTAAGACCTTCAAATACGGTGTGTCTCTCTATGGTACCCAAGGGATCGGGAGATGTTGGAGGTTTTTCTCTTATAAATATCAAAAAGATAATAGCGCCGATAACGGTGGCTATCCCATATATCATAAGCATTCCCTTCATTTTATATGCTATGAAGAGAAATGGGGTCAACCCCAATGCGATGCCGATTCCGAGCATCTGGGCCAAAACCGCTATCCCCGCAGCGGTCGCCCGTTCCTGTATCGGAAACCAGCGTGCCGCCACCGCCGTGACGGAATTCAGGATGAAAGGCTGGGCTAATGCAAGCCCGAATTGTGCAATGAATATCATCGTGAAGCTCTCGGCATAAATACCTTTGAAAAGTCCTAAGATCCCCGTCATCGCAGCTCCGATGCCCACCCCGATACGTATGCCGAACCTATCGACTACATATGAGGCGGGTATGGACATGAATAGATAGACGATCATAAAGATCATCGAAAGCATACCTATCTGCAGCACCGTGACGTTATAAAATTCTGCGGCGTCCCCGGTAATAGGTGCAAATGTAATCCAGTGGAGCTGCATCAAAAGATTGATGATGAAAAAGACCGCGAGAACAACCCACCTGTAACCATAGACCTTGACAGTTTTTTCCTTCATTATGTTTTGCCTCCAAAAAAGTATTGTTTTATTATAAAAAAGCTGCGGTTATTCTATTAAAGGTGACGCCTTTTTGTCAAGAAACGGCTCAAATATATTGAAACTATATAGACATCAAGCATCACGATCGGTTTATTCTCTAACAGCGAAGTCCATCCCTTTTTGTACCTATCCCTTTACGGCTCGTTTCACTATCCGGGCTACATCTTCGGGATTGGGTATAATCATATTTTCAAGGTTTCCGGCATAGGGGACGGGGCATTCGGGTGCGGATATCCTTACGGGATTTGAGCGCAAAAGCCCGGCGCCCGATATCGCCGTCCGCGCGATGACTTCAGACCCTATCCCCCCGGTCGGGGTTCCCTCCTCAACCGTTACGAGATATCCGGTCTTCGCCACGGAATCGAGGATCGTCTTTGTGTCTATCGGATAGAGAGTTACGAGGTCGATGACCTCGGCCTCGATCCCCATGTCGGCGAGGATCTTCGCCGCATCAAGCGATATCCCCACCCCCAGGAGGTGGGTGACTATCGTGACGTCATCACCCCTTCTCACCACCCTCGCCTTTCCGATGGGAAGGGTATATTCTCCATCTGGCACCATTTTCGGCTCTGCATAGAGGAGCTTGTGCTCAAAAAATATTATCGGGTTGTCGGAGCGTATCGCCGTCTTTAAAATACCCTTGGCCGTATATGCATCCGACGGCGCAACCACAATGAGGCCGGGTATCCCGAAAAAGAACCGCTCCATGGATTGTGAGTGCTGTGCCGCCATCCCGATCCCGCTCCCAACAGGGGTCCTGATCGTCAGTGGGATTGAGACCTGGCCGCCGGTCATGTAGGGGAGTTTGGCGGCCTGGTTTAAGATCGGATCCATGCAACATGTCAGAAAGTCGGAAAAGAGGATCTCGGGAACGGGCCTGAGTCCCGTCATCGCCGCCCCGACCGCCCCGCCCACTATCCCGTTTTCGGAGATTGGAGTGTCGATGATGCGATCGGGCCCGAATCTCTCGACTAGGCCCTCGGTGACGTTGAAGTAGCCGCCGAGCGTTACGTCCTCGCCCCAGATAAAGACATTCTCGTCTCTAGTGAGCTCTTCGGCGAGGGCCTCGTTTATGGCCTGGGCCATCGAGATCTCCCTCCCCTTTTCTATCTCGGCAAAATCGCCCGAAAAGAGTTCCCTTTTCTCAGGCGTGAATACATGGGTCAGGATTGCTTTGGTGTCGGGAAGAGGCTCATCTTTTGCGAATTTTACCGATTCTGCCACCGCCGCCTCTGCCTCCTGTTTTACGCTCTTCAAATCTTCATCGTCAAGCCCGCCGGATTCCTTCATCTTTTTCTCGAAGCGGACTATCGGGCACCCACCGATAAACTTCTCCTTTTCCTCCTTATTCCGGTAAAATTCCGGATCGCCCTCCATGTGTCCGTGCCAGCGGTAGGTCATGAGCTCTACGAGGCGTGGTTTCTTGTCCTTCCTTATCTTTTGAATCATCGTGCCGATGCCGCTGAAGACCTCATGGGCGTCGTTCCCATCGAGCCTTATCGATTCTATCCCGAAGGCCTCGGCTCTTTTATATAGTTCGGTTACGGCGGAGTGTCGCTCCACCGACGTGAATTCGCCATAAAGGTTGTTTTCGATGACAAAAAGCACCGGAAGCTCGAAGACCGCCGCCATATTCGCGGCCTCGTGGAACATCCCCTGATTTACCGAGCCGTCGCCTGCGATCACGACCGAGACGTCGTCACGCTTGTGTTTCTTTATCGAAAGCCCGGCACCCATGGCGAGGAGATAGCCCGCGCCAACGATCCCGTTGGCCCCGAGGATTCCCTTTTTCCCGTCGGTCACGTGCATCGAGCCGCCCTTCCCCTCGCATAGGCCGGCCCCCTTTCCATAGATCTCGGCCATCATCCTTTTTAAGTCCGCACCCGTTGCGA
>CAZDOD010000024.1:0-9600 GCA_964506935.1 uncultured Thermodesulfobacteriota bacterium
AATGGGCCTCATAGCTTATATTTTTCCGGGCCAGGGCTCACAGTTCGTCGGCATGGGAAAAGACATATATGATAATTTTGGTGAGGCGAGGTTAGTCTTCGAGGAGGCCGAGGATATAACCCACATGAATATACAGAGAATCGCCTTCGAGGGGCCGGAGGGCGAACTTTCTCTAACGGCGAATACACAGCCCGCACTTTTCGTCGTGTCGGCCGCCGTCCTGAATGTTCTGAAAAGTGTCGGTGTGGGAGCAAAAAGCCCCCCGTCTTTTTTCGCGGGCCACAGCCTCGGTGAATACACGGCGCTCTTTGCGTCGGGGGCGATGTCTCTAAAAGACGCCGTGGGGATAGTCAAGGTCAGGGGTGAGCTGATGCAGGAGGCCGTACCGGAAGGGATTGGAAGTATGGCAGCAATTCTGGGGATGGAGAAGGAGGACATCGATGCTATTATTGATGATGTCTCGAAGGGTAAAGAGACCGTGGCAATTGCAAACTACAACTCCCCCGGCCAGATAGTCATCTCGGGCCACAGAGGGGCGGTAATGGAGGCCGCCAAAAGGGCCGAGGAGGGTGGGGCGTCTAAGGTCGTTGTCCTGAAAGTCAGCGTCCCCTCCCATTCGCCACTGATGGAGGAAGCTGCAAAAAGGCTGGGTGAGGAGCTCTTGAAGGTTGACTTTGGAGATCCCGATGTCCCCGTAATTTCCAACGTCACGGCCTCGCCGTATCCGGGAAAGGGATCGATCCCGGACCTACTTACGAGGCAGTTGACTTCGCCCGTCAGATGGGATGAGGGTATAAGATACATTATAGGTGAGGGGGTCACCGATTTTATAGAGGTCGGGCCGGGGAGGGTGCTTTCGGGTCTTATCAAGAGGATAGATAGGAAGGTCGGTGTGATGAGCGTTGGGGACATTGAGACGATAAAAGAAGCTGAAAAAAAATATCAATAGTTACTTGCAAAAGAAGTTGGAATAGTTACAATAGTTGCAGTAGAAAAGGAAATTTTCTTCGGAGGTAATCGGCAAAGATGGGTTTAGAAGGGAGAGTAGCCCTGATTAGCGGGGCGTCACGGGGTATAGGACGGGCAGTCGCACTTGAGCTTGCGGCCGGAAAGGCCAAGGTCATCATTAATTACAAGACCAATGAGAAAAAAGCCAAGGGCGTCAAAAGCGAGATAGAGGAGATGGGCGGGGATGCCGAGCTTTTGAGATTCGATATATCATCTCCCGAAGAGGTGAAGGCTGCGGTAAAAGATTTGATCGGCAAGACCGGAAGGCTCGATATATTGGTAAACAACGCAGGCCTCACGCGTGACAACATCCTTGCGATCATGAAGGAATCGGAGTGGGACGATGTGCTCGACACCAACCTCAAGGGGGCGTTTCTCCTCACGAAGGCGGCGATACGCCCGATGATCAAGGCGAGGTGGGGAAGGATCGTAAACATCACCTCAGTGGCAGGGCAATACGGGAATCCCGGCCAGGCCAATTACTCGGCGTCGAAGGCGGGGATCATCGGTTTTACGAGGTCAGTCGCAAGGGAGCTTGCCGAGAGGAATATAACGGTGAACGCCGTATCTCCCGGGCTGATCGATACCGAGATGACCGATGCACTTCCCGAAAAGGCAAAAGAAGCTATAATATCTCAGATACCAATGGGGAGGATTGGCACACCGAAGGACGTGGCACTGGCGGTAAGCTTTCTGGTTTCTGAGTATGCAAGCTATATAACCGGCCAGGTTATAGGCGTAAATGGTGGTCTTTATATGTAAGTAAAATTAATGGTAAAATTAATGATTTTAACGGAGGTAAATGATATGGCATCAGTTGATGAAAGGGTAAAAGAGATCATTGCTGAGCAGTTGGGATTGGAAAAGGATGATATCCAGCCCGAGGCCTCTTTTATAGATGATCTGGGGGCCGATTCGCTTGATATCGTGGAGATGATAATGACAATCGAGGACGAATTCGATGTCGAGATCTCCGATGAGGATGCTGAGAAGATAATGTCTGTCCAAGACGCCATTAACTATATCAGCGACAAGCTGTAACGGTAACGCTCATGAAGGTGGCTATTGGTTCGGACCACGGTGGTCTGGATCTGAAGAATGTGCTTGCCGAGGAACTTCGTGGGGATGGGGTGGAGGTCATCGATGTGGGGACAGATAAAGCGGAGTCGGCCGATTATCCCGATTACGCCGAGAAGGTGGCGGTGATGATCTCGAGAGGGGAGGTAGATTTCGGCGTATTGATTTGCGGGACCGGTATCGGAATGAGCATAACCGCAAATAAGTTTAAGGGAGTACGTGCGGCCCTGTGCTGGGAAATTTTTACAGCCCGCATGAGCAGGCGTCACAATAACGCCAATATCCTAACACTCGGCGGAAGGGTCACGGGCCCCGAACTTGCCAAGGAAATCCTGAAGACATTCCTCAGCGAGCCCTTTGAGGGTGGGAGGCACAAGCGAAGGGTAGATAAGATTACCGAAATTGAGAAGGAAGGAGTTAAAAGCGGGTGATTAATAATAAGGGTCTTTTCGATGTTGATCCGGAGGTGAAAAGCGCCATCACCGAAGAGACGGAGAGGCAGGAGGGGAAGATAGTCCTCATTGCTTCCGAAAATTATGTCAGCGAGGCCGTGCTCGAGGCTACCGGTTCCATTATGACCAATAAATACGCCGAGGGCTATCCCGGAAAGAGGTACTACACCGGCTGTGAATTTGTCGACAAGGTCGAGGCGCTGGCGATCGAACGGGCGAAGATACTGTTCGGTGCCGACCACGCCAACGTCCAACCCCATTCCGGTGTCCAGGCGAACATGGCGGTCTATTTTTCGATACTCAAGCCCGGCGACACCATATTGAGCATGAACCTCGCGCACGGCGGCCATCTGAGCCACGGAAGCCCCGTCAACTTCACGGGGAGGATGTATAAAACCATCTTTTACGGGGTCGACAGAAAGACCGAATGTATCGATTACGATACCGCAGAAAAACTCGCCAGAGATCACAAGCCGAAGCTCATCATAGTCGGCGCAAGCTCGTATCCTAGGGAGATAGATTTTGGGAGATTCGGGGAGATGGCAAAGAGTTGCGGTGCACTCCTCATGGCCGATATAGCCCATATAGGTGGGCTCGTTGTGGCGGGGGTTCACATGAGTCCCATCCCCTTTTGTGATTTTATCACCGTGACCACGCACAAGACCATGAGGGGGCCGAGGGGGGGCGTTATCATGTGCAGGGAGAAGTTCAAAAATGATATAGACAGCTCAGTCTTTCCGGGCTCTCAGGGGGGCCCACTGATGCACATCATCGCTGCGAAGGCCGTGTCATTCAAAGAGGCGATGGGCGAGGATTTTGTTAAGTATCAAGAACAGATCGTGAAAAATACCAAGGTCATGGCCGAGGAGATCGAGGCACGGGGCTTTAGGCTGGTCTCAGGAGGCACAGACAACCACCTGTTTTTGGTCGATGTCGGCAAAAACGGACTCACGGGAGATGCGGCGGCCCAGGCCCTCTATCGGGCCGGGATATGTGCGAACAAAAATTCGATCCCGTTCGACACCCGCCCGCCTAAGGTTACGAGCGGGGTTCGCTTCGGGACGCCAGCCGTGACCACGAGGGGTATGAAGGAGAAGGATGTAAAGGTAGTGGCCGAGCTTATAGCCGATGTACTTAATAATATCGAAGATGACAAAAAGATAGATAAGACGAGAAATTACGTCAGAGAATTTTTAGAGGATTTCCCCCTGTATCGCCACAGGCTCAAGGGGGAACGAATTACGCTTAATGAGGGCAGCTATTCAGAAGACCAAGGATTATAGACGTCCCAACTGGGACGAATATTTTATGGCCATATGCGATCTCGTGGCCGAGAGATCTACTTGCAAGAGGAGGAAGGTAGGAGCCGTAATAGTCAAGGAAAAAAATATACTCGCCACAGGTTATAACGGCGCCCCGAAGGGGCTTCCCCACTGCCTCGACATAGGGTGTTTGAGGGAGGAGATGGGCGTTCCGTCGGGAGAGAAACACGAATTGTGTCGGGGGCTCCACGCCGAACAGAACGCCATAATACAGGCCGCATACCACGGCGTCAGCATAAACGGCGCCACACTCTATACCACCAACCTCCCATGTTCGATATGTGCCAAGATGATAATAAACGCAGGAATTATAAAGATTATCTATAAAGAAGGCTACGCCGATAAGCTTTCCGCATCGATGTTCTCTGAGACGAAAATAGAAACTGAAAAATTTTATGGGGAAGAACTGAAGTAATGAAGTGTCCGTTTTGCAACTTTATGGACAACAAGGTCATCGACTCTCGATTGTCGAAGGATGGGGATGTAATCAGGAGGCGGAGGGAGTGTATCGATTGCGGGAGGCGGTTTACGACGTATGAGCGTGTCGAGGAGATGCTCCCGTTGGTCGTAAAGAAGGACGGGCGAAGGGAGCCTTTCGATAGAAACAAGATCCTCACGGGGATCAAAAAGGCGTGCGAAAAGCGGCCGATCAGTATCACGGTGATAGAGAAGATGGTCGATTCGATCGAGGCCGGTTTTACCGACGTCGGCGAGAGGGAGGTAAAGAGCACCGATATAGGCGAGAAGGTGATGGAAAATCTCCACAGGCTCGATGAGGTCGCCTATGTGCGATTCGCCTCGGTTTATAGGTCGTTTCGGGATATCAACGAATTTATGAGTGAGTTAAAGGACCTTTTGGATAAAAGGGACAAGGTTAAAAAGTAGATGGACTCCCGTTTTATGAGGAGGGCCCTCACCCTGGCGAAGAGGTTCGAGGGCATGACGAGCCCCAATCCACCGGTTGGGGCTGTTGTGGTTTCTGGGGGAAAGATAGTGGGGGAGGGCTCACACCGGGGGCGCGGACACCCCCATGCCGAGGCGGAGGCCCTGCTGGATTCGGGCCGGAGTGCTAAGGGGGCGGACATTTATGTCACCCTTGAGCCGTGCAACCACTTCGGCATGACCCCGCCGTGCACAAAAGGCATCATCTCTTCGGGCATAAAGAGGGTCTTTATCGGGATGAGCGACCCGAACCCAGATGTGACTGGGGGCGGCGCCCGGATATTAAAAGAGGCGGGCATTGAAGTCGTCTTCGTTCCGATGGGGAGTGAGATAGAGAGATTTTATGAGGCCTATACAAAGTTCGTTACAAAAAAGATACCCTTTGTGACCATAAAGGCCGCGATGACACTGGACGGGAAGATCGCAACGTCTACCGGCGACTCGAAGTGGATAACGTCGGAAAATGCTCGAAGGTACGCCCACCGACTCAGGAAGATTTCCGATGCGGTTCTGGTCGGGATTGGGACGGTGAGGGCCGATGACCCCCAACTCACGGTTAGGATGGCGAGGGGCAGAAATCCAATCAGGGTCGTTATTGATCCTGATCTTTCGATAGATCCCGATGCGAGGCTGATCAAAGAGGGTGGGGGGGAGGTCATCATCGCCGCCGCAAAGGGGGCGGATAAAAAGAGGGAGGAACAACTCAAGGGAAAGGGGGTGGAGGTGGTTCATCTTAAGCTCACCAAAGGCGAGATAAGGATGGACGACCTTCTGGTTGAACTGGGGAAAAGGGACGTCATGAGGCTTCTTATCGAGGGTGGGGCAAAAGTCTTTACTTGTTTTTTGAAATATGGTATATTTGATAAGATAACTTTTATGTATGCCCCGAAGATCCTTACGGGGAGCGATTCCAAGGGCCTGACCGAAGGACCGGGCCCGAAGAATATTTCGGACTCGATAAAGTTGAGAGATGTCAGAATTCGGAAGTTGGGGGAGGATTTTATTGTCGAGGCATATCCTTAAAAGAGGGAAAAATTGTTTACCGGGATAATAGAGGATATCGGAAAGGTCGTCAGTATTAGAAAGACGAAAGAGGCCTTTATCCTCGCCGTAGAGACAAATATCGACCTCGGTGATCTAAAGGTCGGAGACAGCATCAGCGTCGACGGCGTCTGCCTTACGGTTGTCGAAAAGAGAAAAAATTCGTTTTCCGTCGAGGTATCGCACGAGACCCTCTCACGTTCGACATTAAACAAAATTGAGGCGGGGTATCGGGTAAACCTCGAACGTGCGATGAAGGTGGGCGACAGACTCGGCGGGCATATGGTCTCGGGGCATGTCGACGTCGTCGGAAGGATCAAGGAGATCCGGAGCGGCGACGAGGGCCTCATCATAGAGATAACTCCCACTGAAAATTTTATGAGATATATCGTCGACAAGGGGTCCGTGGCCGTAGACGGAATCAGCCTCACGGTAAACTCGATAAAAGGGTCGTCATTTACAGTAAATATCATCGGCCATACCGAAAAGAACACGACGCTATCCGCAAAGGGGCCTGGGGGTACCGTGAACCTCGAGGCCGATATAATCGGAAAATATATTGAAAAATTTTTGTCCACAGAAGACAAAAGGGGAGGGGATATCACGCTACAGAAGCTTTCCGAGGAAGGTTACATATAGGAGTATAAGATTATGGCGATTTCACCGATTCCGGAGATACTGGAGGACATAAGAAAGGGTAAGATGATCATCCTTGTCGACGATGAGGATCGCGAGAACGAGGGCGATCTCACGATGGCGGCGGAGCACATAACCCCCGAGGCGATAAATTTCATGGCGAAATATGGAAGGGGCCTCATCTGCCTCTCACTTACCGAGGACAAGGTCAGGTCGCTCGGCCTTTCCCCGATGGTGCGCGACAACACCTCGCCCTTCGGGACGGCCTTTACGGTCACTATCGAGGCCAAGAAGGGGATCACAACGGGGATTTCGGCGCACGACAGGGCCACCACAATATTGACCGCCGTATCCGACAATGCGGGACCGGAGGACATCGTGAGTCCGGGACATGTGTTCCCCCTGATCGCCAAAAAGGGTGGTGTCCTCGTTCGCACGGGCCAGACGGAGGGGTCGACGGACCTCGCGCGACTTTCGGGGCTGAAACCTTTCGGTGTAATATGCGAGATAATGAACGATGACGGAACGATGGCGCGGATGCCGAACCTCGAGAAATTCTCAAAGAAGCATGGTTTAAAGATCGCCACCGTAAAAGACATCATCGAATACAGGATGAGAATCGAATCCCTAGTCCACCGGACGGCGGAGACGATAATACCGATCAAGTCAGGAGGCGTCTTTAAGGCAATAGCATATGAAAACGACGTCGATCCGTTTGAGCACCTCGCCCTCGTTATGGGCGATATCACGCCCGATGATGAGGTACTGGTCAGGGTACACAGCGCATGCCTCACGGGCGATGTCTTAGGATCACTGAGATGCGACTGCGGCGATCAGCTCCAAACCGCCCTTCACATGATATTTGAAGAGGGGAAGGGAGTTCTGGTATATATGAATCAGGAGGGGAGGGGTATAGGCCTATTGAATAAGATCAAGGCTTATGAACTTCAGGACAAGGGATTCGATACCGTCGAGGCCAACGAGAAGCTGGGATTCAAGCCCGATCTCAGGGACTACGGCATCGGGGCCCAGATACTTGTCGATCTGGGGGTGAGGAAGATCAGGCTCCTTACGAATAATCCCAAAAAGATCATCGGGCTCAAAGGGTACGATCTCGAGATAATCGAGCGTGTGCCGATTGAGATAGAACCCCACGAAAATAATATAGAGTATCTTAAGACCAAACGGAAAAAGATGGGTCATCTACTGAACAAGGTATAGGAGGTTTTATGTCCAAGAACATAGAGGGGAAGATCTCGGCCAAGGGTCTGAAATTCGCAATAGTACTATCTAGGTTCAACAGCTTTATCGGTGATAAACTCCTCGACGGCGCAAAAGACGCTATATTGAGGCACGGTGGCGCCGATGAAGATATCCACGTCTTTCGCGTGCCGGGTGCGTTCGAGATCCCGCAGATGGCAAAGAAATTGGTCGAAAAGGGAACATACAGCGCCGTAATCTGCCTCGGCGCCGTGATCAGGGGTGCGACTCCCCACTTCGAGTATATCGCCGCGGAATCCGCCAAGGGCGTGGCGAGGCTATCGACCGAGAGCAAGATCCCGATCGCATACGGGATAATCACGACCGATACGATCGAGCAGGCAATCGAGAGGGCGGGTTCCAAGTCGGGCAATAAGGGATACGATGCGGCCGTAACCGCCATGGAGATGGTGGATCTCGTAAAGGAATTGGACAAACTGTAATCCCGGTATTGGTGCTGAGATTTTTCGCTCGGAGGTTGGTTTGGGCTAGTCGGGAAAAGTCGTGTGGAAAGCTGACTTTTCATCCGGGACAATCGATAATTCAACTTGAGTTGTGGAGTATAAATTTTGGGAAAAAGGCGTCGGGCCAGGGAGTTGGCCCTACAATTTCTATTTCAGACTGATATAAATCCACCCGGCCCTCTCGATGGGGATGATTTTTGTGGATCATCAAAATGTATAAATGGCACCCAAAATCGTAAAACCGAAGGCGTGCCTTCAGGAGAGGACCGGGACCCAAACAGGATCACCGAAACCGAAGAGGGCAATTTTAAAAACAAAGCTGTAAGACCGGAGATAAAGACCGAAATCTATCTCTTTTGGGAGAGTTTCAAGACCGATGATGATGTCTGGCCCTTCTTTTTGGAATTGGTCGAGGGTGTCTTTAAAAACAAGGATGAGATCGACGCCCTTATCGATGAGACATCCGAAAACTGGAAGATTGACCGGATGGCCGTTGTTGACAGGAACATCCTGAGGTTTTCGGTCTATGAGCTCTTATATGTTGATGACATCCCGCCCAGCGTCACCATGAACGAGGCAATCGAGCTCGCCAAGAGGTACGGCGCTGAAGACAGCCCTTCCTTTATAAACGGGATACTCGACAAGATAGCCGCCCTGGGAGATAAGTCCGAGAAAAAGAGGGAGACAAGTTAGGGGAAGGTTTTTCGGCACGAGGCCGGTTATTGTCAAAATAGCAAGAAATAGTCACCTTCGTCCAAACGGTTAGATTTTTTATTGCCGAAATCCATTTTATTATCTTCATCTCGATTTTTTTAGTTTTCCATTATTTTAAAGTATCTTCTAGTTGAATATTTATAAGGGAGTGGACTTATGATAAAAAAGATACCTAAAAAACCGAAGTTCAAGACCCCGATCCTGTTCGTCCACGGTGCCTGGCACGGGGCGTGGTGCTGGAAGAATTTCTTTGAATATTTCAGCGATAACGGTTTTTCATGTTACGCCCTCGAACTCCCATGCCACGGCAGTAGGAGAAATGAGCCCGGCCTCTACAAAAAATCGATAACGAATTACGTGGGGGAGATAGAAAGGAGAGCCGAAGAAATCGGAAACCCCGTAATCATCGCCCACAGCATGGGCGGTTTCGTAACATTGAAATACCTCGAGAGAAATAAGCCCCCAGCCGCCGTCTTAGTCGCCCCCGCAACGTATAGAAATCTTCCGAGGACGACCTTTTTGAAGATGACCCTTCAGTATCCGCTCATGTCGTTGAAATTTCTAATGTTCATCCCGCTCAAGATAACATCTTTGAAAATGTACCGGCGGCTCTTTCTTTACAACGCCCCGGACAAGGTCGCAAAGGAGGGGTTCAAGAAGGTCACGAGGGAATCTTCGCTGGCG
>CAZDOD010000024.1:9610-23369 GCA_964506935.1 uncultured Thermodesulfobacteriota bacterium
CGTTGATGGGCCTCGGCATCCCGACGGTGTGGCTGAGGCCCAAACGCACATCATCCAAGATGCTCCTTCTCGCCTCGGGCCACGACTACTTCTTTCCCGTACGGGCGGAAAAAAGGACGGCAAAGGCATATCGCGCCGATTTTCGCCTATACAAAGATATCGGGCACAACCTGATGACCGAGGACGGTTGGGAGAAGGTCGCGGGCGATATTTTAAGCTGGCTCAAAAAGAAGGTGAAATAAAAAAATATTTTTTGGAGTAGTTATTATGAAGGTTTTAAAGAGGATATTAATTGTCATCGTAGTTGTCATTATCGCCGGATTTTTTTACGCCTCATGGTATTTTTCAGGAGAAATAGTTACTTTTAAGCCCGTCACGATTGAAGAACAGCTTGAGGTAAAAAAGTTTCACGATCTTGCGGAATTTGGGGTTACACCTGAGGAGGTCACATTCACTACTTACGAAAAGAGTGACAGGGGCAAAGGGGAAAAGCTCACACTCGCCGGTTGGTTCATCCCCGGGAGGAGCGCGAAATCCCCGACATTTGTCGTCCTTCACGGCCAGAACGACAACAGGATAGGCTCGCTGAAGTATTCGGGGATGCTCGCACGTGCGGGATACAATGTCCTCGCATACGACCACCGCTATCACGGGCTTTCTGAGGGGGATTATTGCACATTCGGTTATTTTGAGAGTTCTGATGTCTCGGCGGCGATTGACTACCTCGAATCCAGGGGTGACTGCAACACCGAGAGCCTCGGCGTCCTCGGAGAGTCGATGGGTGGGGCGACGGCGATCATGGCGGCGGCGAGAGACAGCCGGATAAAGCTTCTCGTCGAGGATTCGAGCTTCTCCGATCTTATTACCGTCATCGCCGATTACGGAAAAAAGCTCTACGGCCTCCCGAAGTTCCCGCTCGTAGACAGTGCGGTCTTCCTCGCCGGGGTCAGGGCCGGCTTTCCGCCCAAGAAGGTATCGCCGATAGAGGAGATAGGTAAGGTTACTGTCCCCACATTGATAGTCCACTGCGACTGCGATGAGGATATCAATCCCGAGTATTCGGAGCTTATCTATGACGCATCGGGCGCCGAGATAAAGGAGATACATTTCTTCTCGGGCTGTGGGCACACGAAGGGATATGAGGATCACACGGGAGAGTATGAGGATCTCGTGCTGGGATTTATAAATAAGTATATGCCGTAGTCAATAGATCCAATGCGGCGAGACGATCTGGGGCTTTGACTTGTCAGTGCAGCTTGTATTTCTCCATGATCGCCCTGTTGAGCCTCGGGCGGTAGATCAGCTCGAATGTGTCCTCTTTACCGGGGAACAGGGTGATGGCGTGGCTCTTGAGGCCCTCAACGAGCCTCTGCGCCCTTTCGAGCGGGAGGTTCCCCTGGAGTATGACGTTGATCGTGAAATCCACCAGAAATCTCAGTCGATTTATCCTCTTCTGTTCCTCCAGGATCTCTTCTTTGGTCGCCTCTTTCATCGTCATTTTCGGACTTTTCTTTATGCCTCGCCGATGTAGACCTTTCCGTAGTCGAGCGTGCTCATAGGGACGCCTTTGGCCTTACCAAGGTTCACTCCCACGACATCACCGATGAAGATGGTGTGGTCGCCGGCGTCTATTTTTTCTATTGTAACGAGATCAAATGCCGAGAGATAATCTAAAAACAGGGGGGCGCCCCCTTTCCCGTAGGTTATCTCTTTTCCCTCAAACTTCCCTTCGGGGTCTGTCCCCTTGAATCTCGAAAGTTCCCGCTCCCTCCCCTTCTCGATGACCATAAGGCCGAAGCCGTGGGCGGATTTTAGGATCTCGTGTGAAA
Organism: uncultured Thermodesulfobacteriota bacterium; assembly: GCA_964506935.1. Taxonomy (GTDB): domain Bacteria; phylum Desulfobacterota; class Zymogenia; order Zymogenales; family Zymogenaceae; genus CAZDOD01. Next base: position 11,440 of record CAZDOD010000024.1, read on the forward strand.
ATCGGGTCTTCTTTACGGCTACCATGATCCGGGGCGGGTCATATGACACCTGAGAGACCCACGATGCCACCATTGCGTTTTTTTGGCCTTCAGATTCGGCGGTGACCAGATACAGCCCGTATGTCAGGGTCCCAAGCCCCCTTTTTATATCATCGTCCATCTAATATTTCAACTCCTTGTTCTCTATTATATCATAGAGGAGAGTTTTGCGCATCTCTCGTCTAAACTGGCGGGTGTGTTATCGAGCTACATTTCGGTGACAAAGCCCGAAAGCCCCGACTCGGATAGCTCGAGGGCGGTGGGATTGGCCTCGTCGCGTGATTGGAACCTCCCGACACGCACACGGAAATATGTGGTTTCCGAGGTCTGAAACTCCTCGATGCGGACATCATTGAAAAGGCCGATAAGGGAGTTGTGGAGCTTTTCGGCGTTGGCCCTCTCCGTGAATGACCCCACCTGGATCGTGTAGAAGACATCATATTCAACCGGTGCGGGAGTTGGAATGGGGGATATCGTTTCGAGGGCGACATTATAATCCTCGCCGAGTACCTCGACCCTTACGGTCGCCGTCCCGGAGTCGACCATGTCTATCACTTTGGCGGCGGCATATGAGAGGTCTATAACCCTGTCTTTTACGAACGGCCCCCTGTCGTTGATCCTTACGGTCACGGACTTGTCGTTTTCGAGGTTGGTCACGATACATGTCGTCCCGAGCGGCAGATCCTTGTGTGCTGCGGTCAGCTCGTACATGTCGTAGATTTCTCCGCTTGCGGTCTTTTTGCCGTGAAAGTTCGGGCCGTACCACGATGCCGTCCCCATAAATGTATCGACGACGTATGCCGGGCGGGGCGGCGGGACGGGTACGGGAGAGGGCCTTCTGCTTACAGACCCGATCAGGGTGCAACTTGAGGCACACAGGAAAATGACAAGAGACGATATATATAAAAGAGTCTTAAATTTCATTTGGTTTCAGTATATCCTATTGGTCTATCCTGAAGAGAAGCCGCCTCAACCTTGCGATATATCCCTTCCGCTCGGGCCCGAGTGTATAGTATTTTATACGGCGCTTTCCCTCTTTGCGTTCGGTTACAGTGATGGTATTTTCGTGGGTAAGGAGCGAAAGGGCGTTTTTGAAATTCATCCTTGATAGTGACTCCATGCGGGTGATCTCGCCCCGCTTGTACATCTTTTCCCCGACTCTTGTTATCCTCTTTAACAGATCCTTTTCGCTTTTGAAATCACCTTCGATATATCCGGGAAGGCTCATAAGTGTAACGAGATAGGATTCGAGATAGTTTCGGATGAGGCCGGAGAAGATTGCGAGTTTATCCTCTTCATCATTAATGACCTTTATGACGCCATTTTTGTTTTTGACTATTTCATTTTCCAGAAGATAGTCTATGACCTGATTTATCCTCTCCGTGTCAGAAAATTTCAGATCGTAAATGAAATCGAACTTAAAGAGCTTTCTCAGATAAGTATAGTCCTCGTTTATCTGATCCAGTGTGGCGCCTGTGCCCCTCCGTGACAGGATCGAAGTTGATACGAATGCAGCGGGGAGGAAGAAGTGGAGGATGTTGTTTTTGTAAAACTCGAGGTTGAACCTCTTTTCTTCCGGGACATAGAATACCTTTTCGAAGTCCTCTTCCTCGGACTCCCCCTTTAACTCTAGGACGAGTTTTTCCTCCATCAGGTTTGCGAGTGCCTCGCCCGTTGCGATTTCGTACCTCCTGAGTGTATTTGAAAAACGGGCATCAAGGGATGCAAGGTAGTCTAAGAAGAATGCGACCATATCGGTCAGCTCCTCCCATATGAGGGCGCCGTGGAGGCGGGACATGAAGGCCGCAGAGACTAGATTTAGAGGTGTTATAACGCTCACCTCATTTATCGAATAGACGATCCTGTATGCGAGGTCGTACTGGAGCTGCCTTATTTCAGCTTTCGTTATAGTTCCCGTATTATATCCCGAAGACTCGCAGAACTCCTTCAGCGATATCGGATCGTTAAAATCTATGTATACCCTTCCGTACCTCTTTTTTAGGAGACCCCTGCTTTTTATCATCGACTTGAGGTTCTCTTTTTCCTTTTCAGCCCCCGATATCTCGCGGATATATGAAGATTCTTCCATGACCTTGTCGTAGCCTATGAAGATCGGGACGAACGAGATATCATCGACTTCTCCAGAAAAGTAGGCGTTCATGATAATCGATAAAAGTCCGAGTTTGGGCATGACGAGCTTTCCCGTCCTTGAGCGTCCACCCTCTATGAAAAACTCGATGATAAATCCCTCGGTCAAAAGCGTCTTTATATAGGTGGAAAAGACGATAGGGTAAAGGGGATCTCCCTTGAATGTCCTCCTGATGAAAAAGGCGCCGCCCTTTCTGAAGATCAGTCCCATTGGGAAAAATGTGAGGTTCACGCCTGCGGCTATTTGCGGGGGGTGGAGGTTATTGTGATAAAATACATAGGATAACAGGAGGTAATCCATGTGGCTCTTGTGGCACGGTATGAGGATCAACGGCGTCTTTTTTCCGGCATCCTTGACCTTTGTTAGTCTATCGAGGTCTATATCTACACCGTCATAGATATTATTCCATACCCATGTGAGGAGTTTTTCGTAGATCTGTACGTAGGTGATATTGTAGTCGGAGGCTATCTCGTCGAGCTGTTCGACCGCCCTTCGCCGTAGTTTTTCGATAGGCTCACCCGTCTCGATCGAAATCCTTCGCACCTTTTCCATAAAGTCATCGTCCCAGAGCACCATCTCGATTAGGTCGAGCCTTTTTTTGAGCACCGGCCCGATAATAAGACGGCTCTCCCTCTCGATATTCTCAAGGAGCGTCCTTCTCAGGTCATAGGAGAGCTCTCCGTCCACGTTCGGTCCCTTGTCTTCGAGGAATTCCCTCAGATTTACAGGATCACCTATCTTTATGAACGCCCTTCTGTAGTAGCTCAAGAAGATGATAATGCGGCGAATAAGCCCCGGTTCTTCCTTCGGCCCGAACAGGATGTCGATCATGTTCCTCCTCTCCTTCGTTGGGTGCTTGTGATAGACGATCATGTGGGGGATGATGTAAATCGTCTTTTTCATCACCTTCTGGGCTGAAAGGAGGTATACCATCGGGTCGTCTTTTTCTTTTAGGGCGAACCTTTTTAAAAGTCCCGTGGGGTGTCTTAAAAACAGGATGGAAGAAAGCCCCTCTTCACTCATGCGGCGGACGTAATCGGTCCTGTATGGGTTTGGGGAGGCGGTTCCATCGATCAAGCAATATAGTTTGGAGAGAAAGATGCGGAATACCGATTTTATCGGCTGCCACCAAATCATATTTATATAATTACCGAATATCGGATAGGGGAGGCCCTCTACCTTGTATTTGTGATTGAAGAATAAAAAATCGAGAGAAGACCTGTTCTTTTGTGCGTAGATGACCGTCCCCTTTCGGGAGAGCTCGCGGATGATCTTTTCATCCTCCTTGGGGATGCTCACCTTCGGCGAGAAATAATTGAATATCAGCGGGATTATCGAGTATTTCAATTCCCCGAGGTAAGATGCGTAGTAGTTGAGGTGGTTTCCCAAAAGCATCATTATAAACGAGAGAAACCTGTGCTTTAAACCACCTGTTTTTGTAGGTTTTTTCATTTTTTAGTTTTGTAAAGTTAAAATCTTGAATAAATCAAGAGTTATTTTTGATATCAAAATAAAGAAAGATTTTAAGGCAAAAGATGCCAAAAGTCAAGGAGAATGGGGATCTGGAGAAAAAGAAAAATGGATCACCGAGATATTGTTTATTTTTTTCGCTGGCACATCATGTGGATCCCTTGTATCAAGATAACAGCTTGTTTTTGAGTTGCACCCCATAAAATATTTTAGTAGCTATAGCAATATATTTTTCCTTTGCAAGCCAAAAAATTAGTTGTTATAATCAGATAAATTTTTTGGAGAAGAGCATGAGAAGCGACAGGATGAAAAGGGGTCTTGAGAAGGCGTCGCACCGCGCCCTTTTTAAGGCAATGGGATACACCGACAGCGAGATCGCAAGGCCAATGGTGGGAGTGGTTAATCCACAGAACGAGATAATCCCAGGCCACATCCACCTTGACACGATAGCACAAGCCGTGAAGGCGGGTGTGAGGCTTGCGGGTGGGACGCCGATCGAGTTTCCGACAATCGGGGTATGTGACGGGATCGCCATGAATCATGAGGGGATGAAATATTCCCTGGCGAGCAGGGAGCTGATCGCCGATTCGATCGAGGTAATGGCGATGGCACATCCCTTCGACGGTCTCGTGATGATCCCGAACTGCGATAAGATAATTCCGGGCATGCTCATGGCTGCCCTGAGGATAAATATCCCCACAATAGTGGTGAGCGGGGGCCCGATGATGCCGGGCACGTTTAACGGCATGCCTGTGGATCTGATAACCGTCTTTGAGGGTGTGGGGAGAGTAAGTGCGGGCACGATGACCGAGGACGAGCTTATGTATCTCGAAGATGCGGCGTGCCCCGGATGCGGTTCGTGTGCGGGGATGTTTACGGCAAACTCGATGAACTGCCTGACCGAGGCATTGGGGCTAGGGCTACCCGGAAACGGGACGATCCCGGCCGTCGAGGCGGCCAGGATAAGGCTCGCAAAGGAGGCGGGGAGGATGATGCTGAAGCTCATAGAGAAGGATATGCTCCCGAGGGATATTGTGACCCTGTCTGCGATAAAAAACGCGATCACTGTTGACATGGCGCTGGGGTGTTCGACCAACACGGTGCTCCATCTCCCGGCCGTCTCCCACGAGGCGGGGATTGACATAGACCTCGACCTCTTTGACGAGATAAGCAAAAAGACACCACACCTTGTGAGCCTCTCGCCCGGCGGCCCGCATCACGTCTCCGACCTTAACCGTGCCGGAGGGGTTCAGGCCGTCATGGCTACTTTGGCCGAAAAAGGCCTCATAAATCAGGACGTCATAACAGTCACGGGCTTTCAGCTTTCTCAAAACCTGAAGTGGGCGGGTGTAAAGGATTTCGGCGTCATAAGGAAAATCGACGAGCCATATCACGAGGAGGGAGGGATAGCCATCCTCAGGGGGAATCTCGCCCCCGACGGTTGTGTCGTAAAGCAGGTCGCTGTTGATCCAGAGATGATGATAAAATCGGGGCCGGCGAGGATTTTTGATTCCGAGGAGGATGCGACCAAAGAAATCCTCGGCGGGAAGATCAAGAAAGGGGATGTGATCGTTGTGAGATACGAGGGGCCGAAGGGCGGGCCGGGTATGAGGGAGATGCTGACACCCACATCGGCGATTGTGGGCATGGGCCTTGACAAGGACGTGGCGCTCGTCACCGACGGGCGCTTCTCGGGCGGGACGAGGGGGGCGGCGATAGGTCACGTATCCCCCGAGGCGGCCGAAGGGGGCCCGATCGCCCTTATCGAGGAGGGCGACACGATTGAGATAAATATCCCGAAGAGGATAATCAACGTCAACCTAACCAAGTGGGAGCTAAAAGAGCGCAAGAAAAAATGGGAACCGCCGGAGCCGAAGGTGAAGACCGGATATCTCGCACGATATGTGAAATTCGTGACATCGGCGTCAACGGGGGCGGTTTTTAAGGATAGCTGATTTTTTTGATTTCGGCAATTCGCCGGAAATATTTATTGTAGGGGCGCACTGCGTGCGCCCTTTTTTGATCTCCGTAATTGCGAGCACCCGATAGGGTGCGAAGTATTCTTTTTCAACCTATCGCCAAAACCCGTTACAGATTGCTTCGTTCCCTTCGGTCTCTCGCAATGACAGCCGTTTGTGTCTCTATATCATTATTATAGACTAAACCCTCCTAATCACCATATCTTTATCTACCGAACTTCTGGGGTGGTGCTCATTCGAATATCCCAGCGCTATGAGGGCGACAGCGCGGTAGCTCTTCGGGGGATTAACTATCTCTTTTAGCCTCCCCTCATCGAATTCAAAATCCAAAGACGCAGAAATCCCGGTCTCCTTCGCCATCAATATTATATGTGATATGGCGATCGGGATGTCTATCATGAAAAACGGCTGCTCCCTCCCTCTCCTCGAAACGACCCCCGGATCGGCAAAGGCACAGATTATGAGCGGGGCGGTATGAAACGAGGGCTTTTTAGATAGGGCCGAGACCTTTTTCAAAAGCCCTTTATCCTTTAAGACAAAGAACCTCCAAATCTGGCTGTTGTTGGCGGAGGGGGCGAGCCTCGCCACTTCGAGCATCTTTCCGATATTACCTTCGTCTATATCCTTATCTATAAATGATTTCGGCTCCCTGATGTCTCTTATAAGATCTAGTATTAACATAATTAATCTACAGTCGTAACTATTTTTTCCATATCGACCCTCCTCTTCGAGACGAGGTTTCTCGCCATATAATCCCACGATGAGACCTTTATCTTTTCGGGCGGATACCCGAGAGGGCTTATTGCGACTATCCTTGTGTCTTCAGAGAGGGAGAGGGCCTTCTTCACACCGTCCTCGCCAAATCCGCCGAGCCAGCAGGTGGCGAGGCCAACCTCCGCCGCCGCAAGCACCAAGGCCTCCATCACGATCGCGGCCTCGGCGAGATAGATGAGCTTATCGTCTACCTTTTTGGCGGAGTTTTGGCTTCCGCAGGCGAGGATGAAACCGGGTGCCTTCGTGTTAAGGACCCATGGGTTTATCTTCCCCATAAGGCCCGAAAAAATCGCACGCCTGAGTTTTTTTCTTTTTTCCTCTTCGGTTACAAAAATGAAAAAGGCGCTTTTGAAACCGAAGGAGCCGGCGCACTCGGAAGCGACGTTCTCAAGATATTTGAGCTTTTTGTCTTCAATCGGCGCATCGGAGTATTTCCTGAAACTCCTCCTGGTTTTTACTACCTCCATTAAATTTTTCGGCATTTTTATCTCTACCACTTTTTTACTCCCACCTTTAAAAACTCGCCGTCGAATTCCGAGGCGACCTCTTTTTCGTCTTTATCTATACGGCTAAGGTGATCCTCCAGTATCGGGAGGTTTATGATATCGTCCCTGTTGTACTTCAAAAGCAGATCAAGGGAATCATAGTCCCCCATCTTTTTATATCTATCCCAGAGGATCGGAGCGTCCCTTCCGGTAATCCCCTCGGTCTCCCTTTTGATACCGAGCTTTGTCTCGACCACTTTGAGTCCTCCGTAGAGGCCCTCCCTCCAGCAATCATACATAAGGTCGTGGGATTTGAACATCGACTTGAGATTGAGGCCGACCCTCCTCCTGATTATCGGGAGGTCGAATCGGTTCCCGTTGTACGTTACGATCACGTCGCTGCCGGAAAGGACGTTTAGGAGGTTATTCTTGTTTACCTCGCCCCCAATAAGCTGCACGATTTCTTTTGGGGCGAGGAAGATGCCGACGACGGTGATTTCGCCTAAAAACGAGGTCTCTATATCAAGATATGCGCGGTCGCTCATATTTAACCGGAATTCAAAAGAGGAAATATTATTCGATCTGGGTAAAATATGGCTAATAATAAAACAATAGATCTCTAAAATCAAGGATAAACAAAGGAAAACGGAATAGTCCAACTTTATGCTTTGAATTCTAAAAAAAATTTAATCATGCCCATATCCAAGACAGTTGACATCAAAGACCTAATCAATATATAATCCAAATCTTAAAATAGGAGGTAAAAAAATGAGGGCAAGGCTTATCTTCGCCTCGACTTTGACCATAGGAATTCTCTTATCTTTTGTCTTCTTCGTAGTACTCCTTGTTTCATACGCCGCAGGGCTTATCAGCGCCGCATTTATGATAATACTCACGATTCTTATAAATATCGTGATGTGGCTTGTAAGTCCGTGGATAATCGATCTGATACACAAGATATTTTACAAGTTTGAGATGATAGAGATCGAAGACCTCGAAAGGATGAGCCCGAAGGCGGCGAATTTTTTGAGGGAAGCCTGCGCGCGAAACAACATAAAGCTCCCGATGCTCAGGATCGTAAAGGACAAAAATCCCACGGCATATTGCTACGGTTCACTCCCGTCAAATTCGAGGATCGTCGTCTCTGAGGGGATATTCCATTACCTAACCGATGAGGAGACCGCGGCGGTCTACGGCCATGAGCTCGGCCACATAAAAAATCTCGACTTTGTGGTAATGACCGTGGCAAACACGCTCCTTATGGTTCTCTATGAGGTTTATGTGGTATTTACGAGGATGAGATCTAGAGGCAAAAACAACCCACTTCCCCTAGTCGGTCTCGTCTCACTCGTATTCTGGCTCATCGGGTCATATCTCGTCCTCTACCTTTCCCGAACGAGGGAATATATGGCAGACAAGTTCTCGGGCGAAGAAACAGGAGATCCGAACGCCCTCGCCACGGCCCTCGTGAAGATAGCATATGGAATAGCGGCGCAGCCCGATACGGCCGGGACGGCGAGACTCCTCGCCAGCACGAGGTCGATGGGGATATTTGACTATAAGGGCGCCGAGAGTGTGGGGAGCGCCGTAAAACTTACGGCAACAGAAAAGGAGGCGGCCGATAAGGCACCCCCCTTCGATCCCGGTCGCATATCAAAGATATTTCTCTTTGATATCTACAATCCCTGGGCAAAGATCGTGCAGCTCGGCTCAACCCACCCGCTGACCGGAAAGAGGATAAAATCGTTGATGGACCTCGCAAAGGAGTTGAGGATCAGCCAGATCTTTAATTTCGAGGAAATAGCGATAGACGGTCAGGCGCTCGACAGGGGTAGGCTCTACGGCAAGTTTTTCATCGAGGTGCTGATCTACTTCGCCCCCGTCATCGGGATTATTCTGGGACTTCTTCTTGCCATCTCAAATCCGAAGCTCCTCGGTGCGATAGTCCTCACCTGGGGGTTGGGACTCCTGCTTAAGGGGATATACAGATTTCCACCGATCTCGAAGCCTGACGAGGTCACCGTCCTTGAGCTCATGAGCGACCCGTATGCCAGCCCGCTGAAGGGGAGGCCGGTTGTGGTCGGGGGTGTCGCCATCGGAAGGGCTCAGGCCGGAAGCTTCTTTGGTGAGGATGTCGTCATCCACGACCCTTCGGGGGGGCTGATGACACTCAACTACGAATCAATCATTCCGCTTTTCGGTAATCTTTTCTTTGGCTTTACAAAGGCGAAAAAGCTTATAAATCAGAGGCTCGTCGGCACGGGTTGGTTCAGGAGGAAGGTAAATCAGGTAGTAGACCTGAAGAAATTACAGACCAAAGAAAAGTACATCAGGAGCTTCAACCGATTCAGGGCGCTCGCCTTCGGAGTTGTGGTATCGGCAATCGGAATCGTAACCACGATAGTATCTTATTTAAATATTTCGATAACTGCCGGTCAGACGGTCTTATGATTAATCGTTTTTCAGATTTTTGTGAAATGAAGACACTAAACAGTAGCTTCTTGACCATAACCGCCGTATCTCTTTTGGCGCTGTGTCTTTCGGGATGTCCGGGCGGTGCCGAATCCCGCTCCTTTTATGACAAGAAGCCTGCGGGAGATACTGGCTCCAATGACTCCGTTGAGGAGGTAATTGATATCCTCGGTCCCGAAAATGAATTATATCTCTCGATATCGCTCGAATCCTGGGGCGCCGTCTTCTATCAGGGGGGCGAAGAGATCGGGAGCTTGAGATATGATCGAACATACTACGATTTAAAGGATCCCGACGGAGACTTGATATGGAAGATGATGGCACATGACACCAAGGTTGTGGTTTCTAGTGCCGAATCAGGTCCCGAGCTCTCAATCGTGAGGAAAAGGGACAAGATTGAGTTTTTTGATCAAGATGGAAAAATCCTTTTTTATATCGATGAACGGGGGGACGGGGTCTCGCTTTATCGTGTATCACAAGACCCCGACAGCCCCGATGAAATCATCGCAACCGCCACCCCTACCGACGAGGGGATCTTGGTAACGGATGCAATGGGAGATATAAAATATCTTACGGATTCTGTGATTTCACCGTTGGGTCTTATAACTGTCATGCTGCCGGGGTATGACCTACTCGAAAAGTCTGCCCTGATGATAATGGTAAAATGATATTAAAGGAGATGTTGAATGCCTGATCTCTGGATAAAGAACGCCCTTATAGTCGACGGCACGGGGAAAAAACCATATAATGGCAACATCTTGGTATCCGGCGATAAGATTCGGGCGATTATCGCCGCCTCCTCTTCGGTCGTCCCCAACTCGTCGAAAAAAGGTGACGTAACCACGATCGACGCAAGCGGTCTCGCCGTCGCCCCCGGCTTCGTGGATGTCCACAATCACTTTGACTGGGTATTGCCGCTTTCCAATCACCCCGATTTTCTCTACCCGATGGTCGAGCAAGGGATCACGACCATCGTGTGCGGAAACTGCGGCTTCTCGCCCGTCCCTGTGGACGATAAAAGCAAGGCCCTCCTCAACAGGTACGCCGAGTTCACGCTCGAGGAGCCTCTAAAATATCCCTGGAGGGGCATGGGGGAATTTCTGGATCACCTCGAATCGGACAAAGGGCCCCTCTTCAATACCGCCGAGCTCGTCGGCCACGGCACGGTTCATATCGTCGCCTTAAAAGACGAACTCAAGAGGCCGGATGAGAATGGCCTAAAAAAGATGATCGACATGACCGAAGAGGCCTTTGATGAAGGCGCCTTCGGCCTCTCGATGGGTCTCGCCTACTCACCTGGCCTGTTTTCGACGAGGGGAGAGCTTTTGACAATGGCAAAGGCGGCCAAGAAATACAACCGCGCCCTTACCGTACACATAAAGGCCCTGAACAGGATATCGGGGGCATATCCGATCATCCCCGGCGGTAAGCCCCATAATCTCAAGGCGCTCGACGAAATCCTGTCGCTTGCGATGGAAGCCGAGGTGAGGCTTTTGATATCCCACTTCATCTTCGTTGGGAGCCGAACCTGGAAGACCGCCGGCAGGGCGATAAGGAAGATCGAAAAGGCAAGGAAAAAGGGCCTTGAGGTCATGTGGGACATCTATCCCCATTTTTGCGGGAATACATACATCATCATGGTGCTCCCCGCATGGTTCATAGAAAATTGGAAGGAATACATAAATAGCGCTGCGGCCTTAAAACGTCTCAAGTTTGAGCTCGCCCTGACCAGAAAGCTCCTCGGCTTCGGATATGAGGATGCACAGGTGATGGAGGCGGGATTTAAGAAGGGGGAGAAATTTCACGGCAAGAACGTCGCCGAGATCGGTGAGATTCTCGGGATAGATCCCTTTGACGCCATCGTGATGCTGATTCGCGAGAGCAACGGGAAGGCGCTGATCCTCTTTCACAAGTTCAGCGGCGATGAGGGTCACGAGGATCTCATAGAAAGTATCATGTCTCACGAGCTTTGCCTCTTTGAGACCGACACGATCCTAAAATCCCGCGGCTTTCCGAATCCCGCATCCTACGGGGCGTTTCCGAGGATACTCGGAAGGTTCGTAAGGGAGAAAAAGGTGATGTCTCTAGCAGAGGCCGTCTCGAAGATGACCGGAAGGTCTGCAAGGTGGATAGGCCTCAAAGACAGGGGCGAGATAAAGCCGGGGAACTTCGCAGACTTAGTCTTATTTGATCCCGAAGAGATAGCCGACACCACGACGATAAAAGAGACCGCATCAAGACCACTTGGTATAAAGAAGGTTTTTATAAACGGAAAGCTCGTTGTCGATAACGGGAAATATATAAAGGGAAAGAGGGCTGGGAGGGTCCTCAGATATTCGTGATGCGGGCGTGATATATAGCTAAGGTTTTTAATAGGGGCACGGTATGCCGTGCCCCTACCTATTTACAGTCATCGTAGGGGCGCACTGCGTGTGGCCTTTCCAAACTGATAAAATTATTTCCATAGGAAAAAAAATGTGTTATCCTAAATGGGATTTTTTGTGTGCAATTATCCTTTTAGGAGGACATATGAGTAATCCAAACAAATATAATGATAACATC
>CAZDOD010000025.1:0-22926 GCA_964506935.1 uncultured Thermodesulfobacteriota bacterium
AGAGAGATTGAGACTATCAGTGATACATTTTTTATTATATCATAAATGACCTATTAAGTCTTTTTGCTGGTGGTTATTTAATGTAAAAATGATTGACAAATAACGAATTCCTAAATTAGAGTAGAGTCGATATAACGGCGATTCTTTATAGAATCACATTTTTTCAACTTCTTTTAGGAGTCTTAAAAGTGGAATACGAAACGATAATCTACAAAGAAGACGGGCCGATAGCAACCATCACCCTGAACCGCCCCAAGACGATAAACGCCCTCAACTTCGTTATGATTGAGGAGCTTGAGGATGTCTTTGAAAATCTCAAAAAAAGCGAGGAGGTTAGGGTTCTGGTTATGTGTGGTGCGGGGGAGAAGGGGCTCTGTTCGGGGCTAGACATGAAGGAGACCGCAACGGCTCTATTTCAACAATCCCCGAAGATGATTTATATCTATCAGAGCCGGGTCTCAATGCTCTACTATACGATGCGCCGCATTCCCCAACCGGTCATCGTCGCGGTGCACGGCTCGGCGGCGGGGGCGGGATTCAGCTTCGCGATGGCGGCGGATGTTCGCGTGATCTCGGAGGATGCGAGGTTTTCCGCCGCATATATCAACATTGGCCTTGGGGGGGCCGATCTCGCGAGCAGCTACTTCCTCCCGAGGCTCATCGGGACGGGTCGTGCAAACGAGATTCTCTTTACCGGGGATTTTGTCTCGGCGAAAGAGGCGATGGACCTCGGCTTTGCGAGCCGCATCGTGCCGAGGGAAAAGCTCATGGAGACGGCATACGAGATCGCACGGAAGATGGCAGAAAAGAATCCCGTCGGGCTGATGATGACAAAGGAGGCGATAAACCAGAACACGGACGGGGCGACACTGGAGCAGGCGCTCCACCTAGAAAACAGGAATCAGGCCTTCATGATCACGGCAATGAAGGTTGAGAAGAAGGAGCTTTAGGGGGCGTGTGGTTCGTAATCTCTAATCTTTAAGATGTGATTGTATAGCTGTATCTTCAGTCTATTAGAAAAAGTAATATAAAAAGAGATAAGAAATGAAATTAAAGGCTGATTTCGGTGTCTTTAAACGGGTCATTTTGTTTATCATCTCCATGCTTGTCTTTGCAGCGATATTGTTTGTCTCCTACGGCGGTGTGGATTGGATTATGGGGTGGGTCTATATGGCCATAATTGCTGTTTCGACAGGTATCTTAACGCTAAAGATGGACCAGGGATTGTTTGATGAGCGAATCGGCAGAAAGACCGGAGCAAAAAAGTGGGATATCCCCCTTGCCGCCTTTATCGGCCGTTTCGGGCCGGTGGCCCTGTTGATCGTGGCGGGACTCGATAAGCGCTACGGATGGTCTCTCGAGATCCCTATTTCGGTAAAGATAGTCGCCCTTGTGGTCTTTATATTCGGGCTTTATATTGTTTACAGGGCGGTGATAGTCAACAGGTTTTTTTCCGCAGTTGTGAGGATTCAAGAGGATAGGGGGCATAGCGTGGTCTCATCCGGGCCTTATCGATATGTGCGTCACCCCGGCTATATAGGAGTGATCCTCTATTCAGTCTCGGCGGCGATCGTCCTCGAATCGCTTTGGGCGCTGATCCCGGCGGGGCTGATTTTGATCGTGACGGTCATCCGTACCGGCCTCGAAGACAGGACTCTCGTGTCCGAGCTCGAGGGCTATGCCGATTACGCCGGGCGGGTGCGCTACCGGCTGATCCCCTTCATCTGGTAGCGCGGGATAAAGTGAATTATTTAGGACAATGATTTCAAAAACGATGGGAAGGTGTCTTACACTTGTTTTATCGAAGGAGAGAGAACCTGAAAGAATCCGGTTGGGTTGATACTCAGTTTAAAAGAAATCTACTTTCCAAATATTTCAATTCATTTTGAATCGCAGGACGATTTAGCATTCTACAACGGAATATCCTTTTCCTTAAATAAAAATATTGAAACAAGTGAAAAAAATGTGAAATATCCGAAAAGGATCACAAGGTTTTTAATCGAGATCAACCCTTGGATGAGTATCTCATTTGGCTTGTAATAGTGAAAAAGGTTGATAAAAGAGAATACTTTGAAAAAAGGTATCAATTTGACTAGTAATTCTTCAAAAAAGAACATGATGGCCATTATACCGATCGTGAGAAAGACCGTGTATGACTGCTGCGGCACCCACACCGAGATAAGAAGCGATATCGAAGCGAACGCAAGACACAAAAGTAATCCCGATATATAGACTGTGACGAGTAAATCAAATTTGACGGGCATTTGCAAGATCATCAGACCGAGGATGTTGCTTGATAGGGTCAAAAGACACGCAAAGACCAATATAATGATGATCGCTACGAGTCTATTCAGGATAAGCCCTGTTCGACTGATGGGGCAGGACAAAACGATGTCAATTGTCTTTTCTTCGATCTCTCCCGCGATGATGTGAGAGGATAGTATCGATGAAAAAATCCCGAGGAACATCCAGAAAGTTATATGAAATATCTGAAGATTCATCCACCCATAGATATCGGTAAAACCATATATCGGATCTCCGAAGAGATCTCTCATCAATTGAGGCCAGCTTGAAGATATTTTTAGGGCGTCGCTTTCGGGCATGTTGGGGAACAGAGTTATAAGTAGTAGTGTAATGAGCGCCATTATCAACGAGACCGTAATTGACAGTTTTATATTTCTCATCAGGAAGCTTTTAATGATTTCTGTATTGATCATCTTTCAATCCTTGTAGTAGTTTAAGAAGACATCCTCTATCTTGGGAATCTCCGATATGAAATCTTTTATATTAAAATGGGAGACGCAATCCAGCAGCTGCTTCATATCTCCTTTAAAATAGAATTCTATAATTTCATTCTTCACCGTGATCTTATCTGTCTCAAGTAAGGCCCGTAGACTCTTCAACAGCTCCTCATTTTTGTCCCCGGATACAATTTTTATATTTCTCCCGACTATTTTTCGATACTTTTCGATTTCCTCCAAAAAAATCAGGTTTCCTTTCTTTATGATCCCGACCCTGTCACATACTATTTCAACTTCACTCAATATATGGGTGGAAAAAAAGATTGTCTTGCCGTCGTTTTTTTCTTTTAAAACGAGATCGTAAAACACCTCCTGCATGATCGGATCCAATCCCGACGTCGGTTCATCGAGAATCAGTATCTTCGGATCGTGCATAAAGGCCTGAATTATCCCGACGATTTGTCTCATTCCTTTCGAGTAGGTCTTTATCTTATTTTTGAGATTTATCTTGAATAACTCCTTCAGGTCATCCAGCCTCTTTTGGTGTTTAAGGTAATCTTTTCCGTCTCTTAGCCTCAGGAAGTGATCCAGAAAGGCGTCGCCGCTCATGTCTTTATAGAGACCGACATCGCCGGGGAGATACCCTATATTTTTTAGTATCTCTAATCGATTTTTTGAAACATCTTCACCGTAAAAAAAGATTCTCCCATTGGTTTTTCTAATTAATCCCAAAAGAAGTCTTATGGTCGTGGTCTTGCCCGAGCCATTGGGGCCGAGGAAACCGAAAATTTCCCCTTGCTTGATCTCTAGATTTAGATCTTCGATCCCCACGATAGGACCATAGTATTTGGTTAGATCAAATGTCTCTATTACCTTTTTGTCTTTACCGCTCATGTTTTATATCCTTCTTTTTTTATTTGAGATTTCTGTCGCCGATATCGATGAGGCTGTCTGAAATTAGATCTAATAAAAGGTCGATAACTTGATCAAAGATATCCGTTCCGATGTCCTTCTTATGTAGATACAGGAGAAACAGGCTATGAAATAAACCTGTTAATATATGAGGGTCGGCCTTCTTCATTATTTTTTGTTTCTGAAAGTCATGTATCATCTCCATTAGGAATTGGGCCTCATCCTCAAGGTGCCTTTTCATCCTCGCTTCTGGTATCTTTCTTATAAGATTCTGATAGCTATCGGTGATGACAAGGTCTTTTATGAACGGGTTTTTGAAAATAAAATCGAGAGATTCTGATATAAACTCCTTAAAACTCTTCCTGTCTAG
The DNA here is from genome assembly GCA_964506935.1 of uncultured Thermodesulfobacteriota bacterium. Taxonomy (GTDB): domain Bacteria; phylum Desulfobacterota; class Zymogenia; order Zymogenales; family Zymogenaceae; genus CAZDOD01. The sequence continues at coordinate 4,024 of CAZDOD010000025.1, forward strand.
TTCGATCGAGTTTAGTGACGATCTCAAGGTTTCGCTGATTTCTTTTTCTTCTGTTTCCAATATCTCAAAATAGAGCGCCTCCTTGGAATCAAAAAAGGCGTAAAACGACCCCTGTGCGATTACGGTCTCCTTTGTTATATCTTCGATGGTCGTTTTTTTTAGTCCGTGGATAGAAAAAAGCTCTCTACCCTTGGTGATCAAGAGGTTTCGAATGTTGGTTTTTTCCGTGTCGTTGAAAGGTCGTCCCATAAATAGATTTCCTATGAATGAAAAATTATGTTATTCATTCATAGATTACTATATGTGCTATTCCCTGTCAATCAAAAAATGAATTTTTTTCCCAACTTGTAATATTTTCTCTTACATGATAGCTTTAAACGTAGGCTATGACTCTTTGGTTTAAAAAGAAACCCGATGGAACTATAGATCAATTATGAATGTCAAAAGATTCGTAATCTCATCTTTTGCGATACTTTTTGTCTTCTGGTCATCTTTTTCTCTTGCACAATCGGAATCGGATTGTGTCATCATCTATGGAGACAGCAGATACGGTCACGAGGTGCATAAAAAGATCGTAGGTGAGATCATCGCGATTGAGCCCGGAGCCGTCTTTCACACAGGGGATTATGTGACAGTAAACTCGAATCCCAAAGAGTGGGCGATATTTGATGAAATAATATCGAGGTTTTTGGAAAGTCGGACTCATGGAGGAACGGCCGGGATCGAGTTCTATCCGGTCAGGGGAAATCACGACGGTAGTGCGAAGTCCTTCGCAGATCGTTTCGAACTCCCCGATGGAAAGACCTGGTATTCCGTTGAAAAATATGGGATACATTTTGTGGTACTTGACAGCAACTCCGATATGTCTGTGGGTTCGGCTCAGTATGAGTGGTTGGATATGGACCTCGGGAGTGTCGGCGACAAATGCAGATTTACCGCTGTGTTCCTTCATCACCCGATCTTTAACAGCAGAGCCGGGGGACATAAAGAGGATGAGAGGGGGCTCGGGCCAATATTAATCCCGCTCTTTGAGGGGTATGGCGTCGATATCGTTTTTTCGGGGCACATCCATGCCTATGAGAGGCTTTCCTCAAACGGCATCTATTTTGTAAATACGGGTGGGGGAGGGGCCCCTCTATACGGACTTGTAAAGAAGAGCGAAAAAAGCCAAAAATATATCATGAGGTACAACTTCTTGAGGCTGACGCCCGATGATGGAAGGCTAATCTTGGAGGCCTTCGATATCGACCTCAATCTGATCGACCGTTTTGTGATCGGAGAGAGAGGTGTGATGAGTGGTGGGGGGAAAGATTTTTAAAACAGATTGACTTTTGCCCCATTGGTCTGATATATTGAATACATTGAGGATCGGGAGGAATGTTAGCCGAAGATCCTATAAAACACAGGTAAGATGGGAGTGACTATTATGCATATTAGATATGTTAGAGTTCCAAAAAAGATGTACAGAATATCCCTTTATGTCATCGTTGTTCCACTATTTTTTCTTACAGTTTCATGTGCAACGACGAAAATGGACATCAGCGTCCCCGAGCCCGAGGTATCTATACCCACGACCCTCACAACTCCCGAAGCTTTCTCCCAATATTATTTTCTTTCCGCCCGCACGTCGTTGTGGAACGGTGATTCCTCAAGGGCCATGATGGAATATGAAAAGGCGCTTGTATACGATCCCGATAGTCAAAAGCTCCACCTCGACCTTGCTGTACTTTATGCCAACTTGGGCAACCTCCACCTCGCTGTGAGGGAGGCGGAGGCGGCGCTCGAGATCGATCCGAAAGCTAAAGATACATTGACGATCTTGGCCGAACTATACACATCCCTCGGGGAGATAGGTGAGGCCGCCGAAAAATATGAGAGGATAATCGAACTCTACCCGATGGACAAAGACCCCTACATACAGCTTGCGGGGCTTTATGCAGGAAACAAGGAATTCGGGCGAGGCATTGATGTCCTAAATAGGTATCTCAAGAAGGATCCCAAAGCCGCCGAGATTTATTACTATATAGGAAAGGTCGAGCTCACGAGGGGAGACAAGTCCGCCGCCGAAAAATACTTCATCAAGACCCTTTCCTATGATCCCGACTATGAGTCGGCCATTGTCGGCCTCGGCCTCCTTTATGAGGAGAGTGGGGAGCTCGAAAAGGCGGTAAATACATTTGCAAAGCTTCTGAAGAGATACCCCGAAAACAACCTCCTCAGAGACCATCTTGCGAAGATCTACATCATGCTCGACCGCTTGGAGGACGCAATCAAAGAGTTCAAGGCGATGGGCCTGTATGGAACGGACGAGAATGAAATCAATGTCGACCTTGGACTTATCTACTTCGAGATGGAGCGGTATGAGGCGGCGGCCGAAGAGTTTGAGAAGGTGCTTTCTAAAAATCCCGATGCGGACAAGATCATATACTACCTTGCATCGGCCTATGAGATGCTCGAAGATTACGATAAGGCCTTTGTAGAGTTTCAGAAGATACCTTCGCCCTCAGACTTTTTTACCGATTCCCGCATACATATAGCATATATTCTCGAGAAAGAGGAGGATTACGAGGGGGGGATCAAAGCGATAAAGGAGGCCCTTAAAAACAAGCCGAAAGATCCGAGCCTCCTTCATATCCTATCGTCGTTATATCTCGAAGTGAAGGATTATTCCAAGGCGATTGCGTCCATCGAGGAGGCCATTAAGCTCGATCCGAAAGAGACGAGGCACCTCTTCTTTTACGGTGTGGTCTCCGATCTCTCCGGAGACAAGGATACCTCAATCAAGGTAATGAAGGAGGTTTTAATTAGAGAGCCGGAAAATGCCGAGGCCTTAAACTACCTCGGCTACACATACGCCGACCTCGGAATCAAGCTCGACGAGGCGGAGGCCCTGGTAAATAAGGCCCTCGAATATCAACCCGACGACGGATATATCGTCGACAGCCTCGGCTGGGTTTATTACAAGAAGGGAAGATATGAAGAGGCCTTACAGGAGCTGAACCGCGCCCAATCCCTATCCCCGGATGACCCCGTGATAAACGAGCACCTGGGGGACGTTAAATACCGTCTAGGATATATCGATGAAGTACTACCCCTCTATCTCAAGGCGTGGGAGCTCGGCCCCGAGGACTACCAGATCGATATGCTCAAAAAAAAGATAGAGTACTTGAAAGGGGGAAAGAGTATAGATGACCTTATCTAAGGGGGGGGTCGCTCTCTCTTTTTTCACGCTTTTTTTAATCACCTCTTGCGCCGTCCCACCGCCCAAGCCAGTAATCCCTGTGGTTATTGTCGGTAGCACGGGCGAGCTTTTCGAAAGGACGAAAAACAGTAATCCCATCTATGATTCTCTGAGGGCGACAGCGAGGGTCTCGGTATCTTCACCTGAGGAGAAATATCGTATAGATGAGGTGATCCTTGCAAAGAGGCCTGGCTTTTTGAGGCTCGAAAGCATAGGGCCGATGGGCGAGACCTTCCTGTTTCTTACGACCGACAAAAAGAGGGTTTACATATACTCCCCCATGGAGAATCGCTATTATCACGGCCTAGCATCAATGAAAAATCTCTCACTCATAATCCCACTCCCGTTTAAAACGGCGGACATCGTCGAACTCCTCCAGGGGCGGATTGACCTGTCAAATTACTATCCCTCTAATATGTCTTTCGATCAGCTCAAAGAGCTATATACGCTCACACTAATGCCGGAGGTCAAGGGGAGGGGAAGGAGCTATCTCACACTCGACGCCAGGACCTTTTACATCCTCGATATGAAGCTCTATGACGAAGATAACAATCTCATCATCGCCGGGGAATTTTCAGATTTTGAAGATTCGGGGGGAAAAATAATCCCGAAGACCATAGAATACAGGGTCCCCAAAGACCTAACCTTTGTAACGATTAAGATAGAGATAGACGATATAAAGCTCGGCACATACATTGAAGAATCCCGCTTCATCCTCGAACCGCCCAGGGGTGTCCAGGAGATAGACCTCGATAAATCCATCATCAACTTTAACAGGACACCAATAAAATAGAGAGTAAGGAGAGACCATGAAACACGTTTTTATAGCGATGGTCTTGACGGCTGTCATATTGACCTTTGCCATTCCCAACGCCCATGCCTTTCAGGATCCCCGCTACTTTTTAAACAGGGGGGATTCGCTTTTAAAGTCGGGAGATTACAGGGGTGCGGCCGAGAATTATGAAGCGGCCCTGAATATGTTAGCCCCATACGCCTCCAAGGAATATATATTCCTCGGCATGGTTTACATGCAGCTCGGATACTGCTATAAGCTTATGGACAACTTCAACACCGCTCTCCTAAACTATTATCAGGCCGTCGAGATGGGGAAAATGGGGATTCTCTCAGACAGGGGCGAGGCGTCGAGGATTCTCTTTGGGGCTTACAGCTCCATCCTCGATATCTATGATAACGAGTATCTCTTGGAGCCCATGCTCGAAATTACCGATGAGCTGATAGCCTTTATCCTTGACTACAGAGAGGACCCTCTTACTGATGATGTCATATCCGGGGTGAATTTGAATAACTCTCTTGCCTACTGCTACGCACAGAAAGGGGAAAAACTGGAGGAGGCCCTCTCCCTCATCGAGGTGGCCCTCAAAGATGAGCCTAAAAATTACACGATGCTCGATACGAAGGGGTGGGTGTTTTTCAAGATGGGGAGAAAAGATGAGGCGAAAGAGGTCTTGGAGAAGGCCCTTGAGCTCTGCAATGATTCGGGGGAGGATTGCTTCATGATCGAGCGGCATTTCTTGAAAGCGGCGGAGAAATAACTTTGACTATCAATGGGAGATATCCGAAAGATGTTTTTCCCCGCTCTATCGATAGATACTTAATACTTCTCTTATCAATTCTTTTTTTTGCTTGTCCTTTAGGCTGTTTGACTATAACGGAAAAGATTGGCCGTTTAGATCAATTCCACAAGGCCTGAGTACCATCTCAACAATAGCGGAGTTGGCAAGGACTTCGAGAGGGCAGTTGAGATGGGGATATGTGATAAATATCCGAGTCTTTTGATATGTAAATAAAAAAGGGGGCATAAAAAGCCCCCCAAGGTTAGAGTCTTTTCTTATGATCCTACCATGAAGCGCTCCAGTTTCCGGCGCCCCAATTGGAATATACTGAGAGGTAAAAGGTCCCTCCTCCCATAAGGTCTATTGCCGGAGATTTGCTGAGATCAAATTCACCCAATACAGTATATCCGTCCTCTCCAACTACCGTTACCCAAAAATTGCTTCCTGCTGGTATTGTGAAGTTAACCGTCATAGTATCAACTTGAGAGTAGATTGACCAATCACAGTAATCCCCAGGGCCTGTTAGAGAACCCCATGCCGAGTTACCCGATACATTGCAGTTCGAGCCGGGGGCGGGTGCTGAGGGATTGTACGATGCAGACCAATAGCCTGCTCCCATACGCGAATAAATCGTGAGGTAGAATATACCGCCGTTTATAAGTTGTATGATCTCCCCGTTGTCCAGGTCGAAATCCCCAAGGATCGTGTAACCGTCTTGACCAACCACCTTAACCCAGAAGTCCACAGAGCCGGCAGGATATGTAAAATCGACCTCCAATAGATCTAGATTTCCTGCATTGACCGTAAAGGTATAGGACTGACCCGGCCCGGCAAGATATCCACTCTCTGTGGTAGGGGCACCGGGCATCATAGGACCAGCAGGCGGCATTCCAGGGCCTGTAGGTGGCATCCCGGGGCCTATAGGTGGTTGTTCCTGGCCTCCGCCGAACATTTTTTGCAGGAAATCGCAGCCGGAAAGATTAAAAGCAAAGATCAAGAGTACTGACAAAATAATTAATGTTGTCTTCTTCTTCATTGTTTTATTCCCCTTTTAAAAAAATCTGGCCACTACCAGCTGGCGTTCCATTTGCCTGCGCCGTAGTTGGAATAGATCGTGAGGTAGAACGTACCGCCACCGGAAAGAGTGATGATATTGCCGTTGTCGAGGTCGAAATTACCAAGAATAGTATACCCATCCTGGCCGACAACCTCCACCCAGAAATCCACCGATCCCTTCGGATATGTGAAGGGAACTGCCAGATTGTTGCTGTATGCATAGATTGACCAGGTGCAGGCGTCAGCGGGACCGGTCAAGTAACCCCAGGCGCTGTTCGAACCTACGTTGCAGCCGGAGCCCGTGGGTGCAGGGCCAGTTCCGCCGGCCAGGTAGTAGTTGGCAGACCAGTACCCGGCACCATAGTTTGAGTAGATGGTCAAATAAAATATTCCACCTCCGGAGAGATTTATGATCTCGCCGTTATCGAGGTCAAAATTACCAAGAATGGTATACCCATCCTGGCCAACGACCTTTACCCAAAAATCCACCGAACCCATAGGATAAGTAAAGGTAACATCCACGGATTTGACATTTCCGGCATTAACAGTGAAGGTGTAGGATGCGCCGGGCCCGCTGAGATATCCACTCTCAGTAGCGGCGGATGCATCATGTACACCCCATATAAGAACAGGTAGTGCAAGTAGAGCAATCAAAAAGAGCTTTTTAAAATTCATATAGTTCCTCCTTAATTTTCAATTTCACCATGCCACGATAGGCATTTTTGACTTTTTTAAAATAGTACTATCTGATATCTCTTTTGTAAAGCTTTTTTATCAAATAAAATGGAAAAGGGAATACTGATTGTCTGTTAATCTACATATTGTATGTTGGGTTTTTATTTTTTTTATCAAGATAACCAATGTGCTATCGTAATAGAATTTCCTGATAAATAGAAAAGAGGAAAGTTATATATCTCGAAATAAGTTCATAGAAAACGAGAGAGCGAACTTTCTTTTTATTTTTTATCGTTTATCTCTTTTTGTTTGGGTTCATCTTCTGTCTGATCGTCTTCAGTCAAGTCAGAGATACCCTTCTTGAAATTCTTTATCCCCTTGCCCAAAGCGGATCCCATCTCCGGAAGCTTGCCGGCCCCGAAGATTACCAAGGCTATCACGAGAATTATGATAAGCTCAGTAGTGCCTAAACCGCCTAACATTATTTTCCTCCTATTGATATCATGACTAAGAAGACCGCGTAATTATATCATAAAAAACTAAAAAACAACAATTTTTAAAGGAGTCTAAAAAACACGCACAAAAGAAATCCCCAACGTAACTTCTCCCCTCACCAAGTGTCATTTAAAATCTCACCCCTTCGACCCCAAAAGGGCAATAAGCTTATCAGACACCCTCACTATCTTCCCGTCTCTGTCCATTGCGGCATGAACCGTATAGCCTTTTGCGTGAATCTCGCCGCTTTCGGCACCTATGATCTCGTAATCGAGCTTGAGGCTCGCCTTTTTGATGTAGTCGAACTTCGTCCTTATCTCGATGAGCTCATCGTACCTTGCCGGCGTGATGTATTTGACATAAGATTCCGTCACGGGATAGATGATGCCCCCTTCCTCCACCTCCGCATACACCAAGCCCAGCTCCCTCAAAAGTTCACTCCTCCCGATCTCGAACCATCTCAAATAGTGGGCGTAGTAGGCGAAGCCCATTTTGTCGACATCGGCGTATCTGACCCTGACCTTAAATGAATTGATATGGTTATTTGTGCTCAAAATCCGCCCTTGAGGAACCTCTCCATGAACGTGTGCCCCTCACCGACAAAGAGGCCGGTTTTTTTGGCCGACGCCTCACAAAAATCTCTCGCACCGTTTCCTTCTCGACCGAGGCCGAAGATCGAAAACGGGACGGGATCTGATGTGTGGGTCCTGATATTTAGCGGCGTGGGGTGATCTGTGAGGACGAGGACCTTAGATTTTCTATATTTTTTCATCCCCTCAAAAATCGGCCCGACGACCTCTTTATCGAATCTTTCGATCCCCTCAATCTTATATTCGACGACCCCAGAGTGTCCGGCCTCATCCGGCCCCTCGATGTGGAGGTAGACGAAATCGGCCCCGCCATCAAGGGCATCGAGGGCGGCCTTCACCTTTCCGGCGTAATTTGTGTCTATCCAGCCCGTCGCCCCATCGACCTCGATGACGTCGAGCCCAGTTAAGACCCCGAGGCCCTTTATCAGGTCGACGGCGCTGATGACGGCACCACCGATCCCGAAACGATCGGAAAAGGATGGAAGGGCCGGCCTTTTGCCCTGGCCCCACAGCCATATCGAGTTGGCGGGAGATTCCCCAAGCCTTTTTCTGTTTTTGTTTATTGGGTGATCGAAAAGGAGTTCCCACGACCTCTTTATCAGAGATAGGATATAGCCAGAACCTTCGCCGTGTGGAAGAAAGAGCCCGATCTCTTTTCCCATTATGTCGTGGGGCGGTGTGGTGACGATCCCCTCTTTTCCCCCCTCCCAGACGAAGAGATGGCGGTAGTCCTTTCCCGGATAGATCCGAAATTCACCGCGGACGAGTTCCCTTTTGAGGAAATCTATCAAACGATGGGACTCTGAAGAGGGGATGTGCCCCGAAGAGTAGTCGACCATCCTCCTTTTGCCCCCCGTACCGTCGCTTATTGTAACGAGGTTCATCCTGAAGGCGATATCTGAATCACCCAGATCTACACCCATACTTGCGGCCTCGATCGGGGCGCGGCCCGTGTAGTAGACCTTCGGGTCATAGCCCAGAATCGACAGGTTGGCGATGTCCGAGCCCGGGTCTTTGCCCTCCGGGACGGTACTTATCATCCCGGATGTGCCGTGTCTCGCAATAAAATCCATATTTGGAGTATCGGCGAATTCGAGGGGGGTCTTACCTCCGAGCTCGTCTATCGGCTCGTCGGCCATCCCGTCGCCCAAGAGGACTATGTATTTTGTGCCTTCCATTTTTTCAAAAACCGATTATCTCTAAGACCCTGTCCATAACGGGCGGCACGGTGACGATATTCGGGGAGACCGAGATAGCCGTATCCGGGTCTTTTAGGCCGTGGCCCGTAAGGGTGCAGACGATTTTTTCGCCCTTCTTGAAGTATCCCTTTTTGGAGAGCTTCAAAACACCGGCAACCGACGCGGCGGATGCGGGCTCGCAGAATATCCCTTCGGATTCGGAAACGAGTCTGTAGGAATTCAATATCTCTTCGTCCGACACGATGTCGATGAGCCCCTTTGATTCGTCCCTCGCCTTTTCGGCCCGCCTCCATGACGCGGGGTTCCCGATCCTGATCGCCGTGGCTATCGTCTCGGGGTTCTCAATTATCCTCCCCCTGACTATCGGTGCGGCACCCTCTGCCTGAAAGCCGAGCATCTTCGGGAGCTTCGATGATATCGCATCTCGGTGGTATTCAGTGTATCCCAACCAGTAGGAGGTGATATTTCCGGCGTTTCCCACAGGCAAAGCGTGATAATCGGGGGCGTCACCGAGTTCGTCCACGATCTCAAACGCCGCCGTTTTCTGGCCCTCTATCCTGTCTTCGTTGAGCGAGTTGACAAGGGTGATGGGGTAATTCTCGCTTATCTCACGGACTAATTTTAGTGCCTCATCGAAGTTTCCCTTGACCTGTATTACGTTTGCGCCGTGCATTACGGCCTGTGTGAGCTTTCCTAGGGCGATCTTCCCCTCGGGGATCAGCACATATGCGCTGATTCCCGCCTTTGCCGCATAGGCCGCGGCTGATGCCGATGTGTTTCCGGTCGATGCGCAGATCACTGCCTTCGCCCCATCACCAACGGCCCTCGTTACCGCGACCGTCATGCCGCGATCCTTGAACGAGCAAGTCGGATTCAGCCCCTCATATTTGAGGTAGAGATCGGTACCAGGGGCGATCCTGTCGCTTAGCCTTTCGGCTCTGATAAGGGGGGTGTTTCCCTCGAGGAGTGTGATAGTCTTGTCTCCCTTTTTTACCGGGAGCCTCTCCCTGTATCGATCTATTACTCCAAGATGCATAGCCATCGTCATTGACCCCCTTTTAAGGCCGTGTCTTCGATCCTGTATAGGATAGACGGCTTGTTTATTACGTCGAGGAGATCGATTTCGGAAAGGGCGCTTCTCACATCCCTCTCTCTCGCCTCGTGTGTAATCATCACAATCGGTACATCCTCGTCGCCCTTCGCCCTTCCTTTCTGGATGACCGAGGCTATGCTGATGTTATTTTTCCCCAAAATCCCCGAAATATTTGAGAGGACACCGGGTTTGTCGAGTGCCGAGAACCTCATGTAATAGTTTGTAATCACGTCGTCCATGGGCTTCGGCTTAATTTTTACTATCGCATCGTGTCCGAACGACAGGGGAGGTACCCTCTCCCTTATCCCCGAAAAGATGTTTCGGGCAAGTTCTATTACGTCCGAGACCACCGCCGTTCCCGTCGGCATCATCCCGGCGCCCTGACCGTAGAGGAGGATCGAGCCGACCGCGTCGCCCCTGATGTAGAAAGCGTTCATGTTAAAGTTCACATTGGACAGGAGGTAGCGAAATGGTATCATCGTCGGGTGGACACGCGCCTCTATCCCGTCTTTTGTTTTTACCAAGAGGGACAGAAGCTTTATCTTGTATCCCATCTCCTTTGCGAAACGGATATCGAGTGCATCCACCCTTGATATCCCCTCAACGTATATATCGGCCATATCCACCTTGACGCCGTAGGTCAAGGGGATCACTATTGCGAGTTTGTGTGCGGAATCCAGTCCCTCGATGTCGAGTGTCGGGTCGGCCTCGGCGTAGCCGAGGGCTTTTGCATCTTTGAGGGCGTCGTTAAAACTCATCTCGTCATCAGTCATGCGGGTGAGGATGTAGTTTGACGTTCCGTTAGTGATACCGAAGATGAATTCGACATTGTCTCCAACCAACCCCTCCTTAAGTGTCCTGATGATCGGGATTCCGCCCCCGACGGCGGCCTCGAAATTTATATCGACGCCCCTCTCGAAGGCGGCGGAAAAAAGCTCCTCTCCCGCCTCGGCAAGGAGCGCCTTATTTGCGGTGACAACGTGCTTTCCCCTGTCCATTGCCGACAGGATCACATCCTTGGCATCGCCGATACCGCCAACGGTCTCGACGACTATCGATATATCTGGGTCACCGATGATATCACGATAGTCACGGGTGAAAAGCCCCTTTTCGACCTTTATCCCGCGGTCTCTTTGGGTGTCGACGTCCGCAATCCTCTTGATGGTTATCTCTCCTCCTAGTCGCTTGTTTATCAGGTCTCTATTTTCGATTAAGATCTTGACCACGCCGCTCCCGACCGTTCCGAAACCAACGATACCGACGTTTACCGATTTCACACCATCTTTAGACATAGTATAATTCCTGCCTATAGAATTTTTCTGATCCCCTTTACCGCCTGATTTATCCTCTGTGTATTTTCGACGAGGGCGAACCTAACGAATCCGTCGCCGTGTGCCCCGAACCCTATCCCCGGTGACACCGCAACCTTCGCCTCCCTGAGAAGGAACTTCGAGAACTCCAAAGACCCCATATCTTGATATTTTTCCGGTATCTTCGCCCAGACGAACATCGTCGCCTTCGGTTTTTCAATCTCCCAGCCCACCTTGGCGAGGCCGTCGATGAGTGCGTCCCTCCGTTTCTTGTAATTTTTCGATATCTCATCGACGCACAACTGATCATCGGAGAGGGCGATGATCGAGGCTATTTGGATCGGTTGAAAAACCCCGTAGTCGAGGTAGCTCTTCATCCGAGCGAGTGCTGCTATGAGCGTTTTATTCCCCGCCGCGAAGCCGACCCTCCAGCCGGGCATGTTGTAACTCTTGCTCATGGATGTGAACTCGATCCCCACGTCTTTTGCGCCTTCGACCTCAAGGAAGCTTGGTGCCTTATAGCCGTCGAATACGATATCTGAATATGCGAAGTCGTGGACTATTATTGTGTCATTCTCTTTTGCGAACTTCACGATTTCCTCGAAAAACTCCCTATCGACGACCTTGGTGGTTGGGTTGTGGGGAAACGAGATGATCATCATAACGGGCTTGGGCCATATCAGCTTCATGGCTGTTAATAGATCCGTGAAAAAATCCCTGTCGGGGGCAAGCGGTATGCTCCTTATATCGCCGCCCGCAATGATCACGGAGTAGGTGTGGATAGGATATGTCGGATTCGGGACCAATACGGAGCTCCCCGGCTCTACCACCGAAAGGATGAAGTGTGAAAGGCCCTCTTTTATCCCGATCGTGACGATCACTTCGTCGTCGATATCGAGCTCGACGCCGTAACGAGTCCTGTACCGATCCGCCACCGCCGATCTCAACTTGTAAATCCCCCTCGATGAGCTGTATCGGTGGTTTTTTGGATTGGCCGCGGCTTCTGTGAGCTTTTCGACTATATGGGGCGGAGTTCCCTTGTCGGGATTCCCCATGCCGAGGTCGATGATATCCTCCCCGCTTCGTCTCGCCTCGATCTTTAGTGCGTCAACCTCACTGAAGACGTATGGCGGAAGCCTCTTTATGCGATGAAATTCTTTCATAAAATACCGCATATTCTATCACACTAAATTTGTGTGTCAAACTCCTATTTTTGACACCCTTTTTTATTACGTAAAGAGGATTTTAATAAAAAAATTTACACTAAAAGTGAAAAAAATACATTCTGTGACGCCCCTCATGTTTACTTGGGGGAAAATTCGTGTTATTATATTTTATGACTTTTTCATTATACTATTTAGATAACCTAAAGATGAATGGATGATAAGCTTATGAAGAGTAAAATCCTCATTGTCGACGATGTAAAATTCTTTTTGGATGTCCAGAAGAGCATGCTCGATCAGGTCGATTGCGAAATTCTCACGGCTAGATCAGGACTTGAGGCCCTAAAAACCATAAAACAAAAGAAACCGCAGCTTGTCCTTCTCGATTACAATATGCCCGATCTGAACGGTGACAAGGCCTGCGAGATCATAAAGAACGATCCGAGGTTTCGAGATATACCGATCGTCATTATTTCGAGTGAGGACAATGCAAATGTCAAGGATCTATGTCAAAGGGCCGGGGCCGATTACTATATGACCAAGCCGATCGACCAGGTCGAGTTCATAGAGGCTATAAGTAAATTATTAAAGGTCAGGAGCTCCCTCTACTATCCGAGGGCGCCCATAAGGACCGAGGTCTATATAAGGATTAGGGGCGAGGTAAAGAAATATATGAGCGTTGATATCTCGACCACCGGCATTTACCTTGAGACGAATGAATCTTTGGCCACGGGCGATAATGCGACACTCTACTTTACAGTCCCCATTCCAAAGAGGGATGTGAAGGTGGAGGGTAGGGTATCGAGGGTAGTTACCGAAGGCGATATGGAAAAATACGGCTTTTTCCCCGGAATGGCATTCGAATTTATGAACCTTGACCTGGAGGACAGGAAACACATCGAGGACTATATAGATCGGGCGATGATGATGAGAAAGCACGACATTAAAGTTCCAGGCGACAAGATAGACTTCATATAGAAAGATCGGATAGGCCGTTTTCGTCCCGGCGAGGTTTTGAAAATATCAGTAGAAGTTAGTGGAAGGGCGGTCGGGCCAAGACGGATTTAATTTGAGTTTCTAAAAAAGCTCATCTTCCCGCAAAATTTTTGTCCTGATCCATCGTGAATTCCAGGATCGGCCCCTCGGCGTAAGTCCTAGCATAGACGATGAAGCTGTCGGATCCTGTGACCTCCACCTCGTATTGAAACCATGTCTCCCTCGGCATAGAGACATCCAGCTTTTTCCAGCCTTCTGCCGCTGACTTATCCCAGTTCGTCCGCCTCTCGGGGATCTCTATGGGATTCGGTGCGCACTCGATGTATGATTCCGAAAACATCTTTTCGTTGATCTCGGCGTCGACGATTGTCCCCAGATTTATCTTCATCTGGGCGAGGGCCTCGATCTTGTTGGGCCAAATCCTCGCGTCTTCTGTCGGGGCGGGCTTTTCAATATCACCTTTGTATACGAAGAAATAGTATCCAATAGCGATAGCCGCTATCGCTATGACGAAACGCCACTGACTTCCTTTCATATCATCTTTCCTCCATTATTCTTCTGTGCTCCTTATAGGCGCACCTGTCCATTATAACAGTCATTTTGGCTTTTCGGGCATCTTCCGCTGCACTTTCGTTTACGATACCCTCCTGCATCTATATGACCTTAACATCCCCCCTCGATATGGCCGATCTGACGATAGCAGGGACTTCCTCGGGCCTCCTGAAGATATCGACCATATCTATCCTGATATCGGGTGGGATATCTTCGAGGTCTTTGTAGGCCCTCTCTCCGAGGACCTCCTTTACGAGGGGCCTTACCGGTATTATCCTGTAGCCTACGGATTTGAGATAGGCTGCAACCCGGTGGCTCGGACGATCCTCTTTCGGAGATAGCCCCACCACTGCTATGTTCTTTACTTTTTTAAATATCTCGAAGATCGTTTCGTCATCGACATCCTAATATTTCTCGGTCATGCCTATAGTCTATCATTAAATTTTTCCTTCTGAAAGACTCAGATATGAAGCTCGATGACATCGCCATCGACAAGCACCTCATCCCTCCCCACCATCTGGCCGTCATATTTGCCTGTTGCCTTGGACCATATCTTCGCAAACTTCAATTTTTTCACGAAGTCCTTGTGTATGCTTGCGGCGAAGTCCATGACCGTCGATCCCTCATCCAAGACAACCGGGTCGGAGAGATCGGGCTTCTTTCCGGGAGACTTTGTGTAGGCCCTGATAACGTTGAGCATCATAAAAGTCTCTCTCTTGAGCTCCTCAAGTCCTCGGCCGTCGGCGGCGGAAACCCCGATTATGTGAAAATGGTCCCCATAGAGCTCCCGGATTAGCTTCAGGTTCCTATCTGCACCGGTTACATCCATCTTGTTTCCCAAAAAAATGGCCTTGATGTGGGCGATTCCGTCCGGGGTGAATTTTACCCCGGGATCCCTCGAGAGCTCGACCTTGTGGCTTTTTAGAACCTCCATGACCTCCTTTATCTCGGAGGTCGGATTATCCAAAGAAATGTCAAAGACCAGCACGACCCCGTCGGTGTTCCGTATCATGCCCACCATGACGGGTTCTGTGAATTCGATCGATATCGGGGGGAGGTCCACAAGCTGTATCTGGACGTTTTCAAACTCCATCATTCCGGGTATCGGTTTTGTGGTGGTGTATGGATAGTCGGCGACATGGCACCTTGCGTTGGTGAGTTTTTTCACCAGTGCCGATTTTCCGGCGTTGGGAGGCCCCACAACCGCAATCTGTCCTATCCCCTCCCGCTCGACCTTGAAAGGATTGTACCTCTTAACACCCGATTTTTTTTCGAGAAGGGTCTTGGTCTTTGAGATGCGCCGCTTGATGTCGGCCTGCATCTTATCGGTGCCCTTATGCTTCGGGATGACGGCAAGCATCATCTCAAGGTATCTTAATTTCTCCTCGGGTTCCCTGGCCGTCTTATAGCTCTCTTCGGCCTTGTGGTACTCGGGCGTTAGGTTCGCCGGCATAAAGATTTTCTCCCATCACAGACTCTAAAAAAATAATAAAAGACTTTACTCCTAAAATCAAGATTTATTTACCTTGACTTTGACCGTATACCAAAGATATTCTAGTAGGGGAGTGCCTTTAAAGTAGGTCGATAGTAAGTGAAACGGCAATATCTATCAGTAGATATTAGGAGGGGTGGACATGGACTATGAGAAATTTTATGATGCAATAATGAAGATGGTGATGCCCCAGTCATTTCCGATCGGGGTAAAGATCATCAAAGAGGGAGAAGAATTTCCGGATGGCGTGATTCGGCCCGATCAGTTCAAAATAAAGGCTGCCATGTGCCAGTGGACAACCCTGGCCAGGAGATGGGGATGGGTGGTGGGTGTCATGCCCGAAGATATCAACTGCACCCCATGTCTGGCCGGATTCGGTTTCAAAAAAATTGTGGATAAGGCGGATTTTATCCAGTTCGTTATGGATATGGGCTATTTTGATTCTACAGATCTCGCCAAAAAAATGCTGGGTGGATTTGAACCGCTTGAGCCCGGAAGCATTAAGGGGATAGTTACATTTCCCCTCAACAAGGCAATCGTGGATCCCGACCTCGTCCTGATCTATGGGACACCGGCACAGATGACCCGAATCGCCTATGGATATATCCACAATCACGGACATCTGATCAGGAGCGATACAGGCTTCGGCCTCTCCTGCCTCTCTGCGGTTATGCCTTTCTGGAAAGAGGAGGCGACCTTTGTGCATCCGGGCAGGGGAGAGAGGCTCCTTTCAGGGACCGATGACAGCGAGATGTTTTTTTCCATGCCGGCGTCTTCCATGGAGGCGTTTTTAGATGGGCTCGAAAAGACACAGGCGAAGGGACTGCGCTATCCTATTCAGGGCTATGTATTCTATCAACCGCCACTCATACCTCAGATGAAGGCGCTTTATAAGAAGCTTGAGGATGTATGATAGACTTCAGGAAATAAATAGAGTTTGAATCTGGTATCAAGGCTCAAGAGACCCGCTGATATGCATGGGAAGATTGAAGTTGGAAAGAGAAGAGCGTATTGAATATGTCGAAGGAATTGATAAGGCCTTTTAAGGACTTCATCGAAAACAGAAACGAGAAGCTGAAGGATATATCGTCCCGAAAAAAGATCTTCGGGTATTTCTGCACATACACCCCCGTGGAGCTCATCTGTGCCGCGGGATTTTTGCCGATCAGGATCTTCGGTGGAAGCACACTTCGCGTCGAGCGCGCCGATTCACTGACGCCGAACTTCATCTGCCCCTACATGAGGGTCGCCATAGAGAGGGCGATAAGGGGGGAGTACGGTTATCTCTCGGGTGTTATCCAGGGTTACACGTGCGACGTGGCGTGCGGTATGGTAAACATCTGGGAGGAGAATATCGGCGGAGAGCTCTATCATACCATCCCGCTCCCATACAACGATAACGATGAGGCGAAGAAATTTTACCGCGCGGTGTTATCGGAGCTTTCCGAGAAGTTAGAGAAGGTGGGCGGGAAGGTCACCGATGAATCGCTCGACGCGTCTTTAAGACTATATGCAGAGATACGGAGTCTGATTCTAGGGCTCTACGACCTGAGATACCAAGGGAGGCTCCCCGTTTCGGCTTCCGATCTCCTCTCTGTGATTCAGGCGGGATTTCTCATGCCCCCTGAAGATTACCTCGAACTGCTGAAGGTTTTTTATGAAGGTCTCGGAAGATCCGACGCCGCGGCTTCGGACGGCGTCAGAATATTGGTATCCGGGAGCCTCATCGAGGAGCCGAGGATATTTGAAATCCTCGAAGAGTCGGGGGGGATTGTTGCTGCAGACGACCTATGCAGCGGCCTTCGGTTTCTCAGTCCCCCGGACGGATCCGGAAAAAGCCCGATAGGCCGCCTCATCGACCGCTACATGAATCGGTTCCCGTGCCCCTCAAGGACGAGGGCCAAGAACAGGGTGCCGCTCCTTATGGAGCTTTTGGGGAGATCGGGTGCAAAGGGGGTAATATTTCTGTTGCAGAAATTCTGCACCCCGCATCTCGCCGATTACCCGATCCTAACCGAAGGGCTGAAAAAGAAGGGCGTTCCGAACATCCTAATTGAGATCGAGGAGACCGGAATCCCCGAGGGACAGCTCAGGACGAGGATCGAGGGATTCATAGAGATGTTGAGGGGCTGATATGGAAAAGACGAAAAAGTCAACAAAGAGGCTCGAAACCGCAAAGGAGCTCCGAGACGTAGTAAGCAGTTTCTACCTCGAGTGCCACGAGGCAAAGGCCAAGGGCAAACCGGTCGGCTGGATGCCCCCGATGAACGGGGCTATTGAACTATTTTACGCAATGGACCTCCAGCCGGTATTCCCCGAAAACTGGTCTCCGGTATGCGCCGCCTTCGGTCTTACATCGAAGGACTTCGAGGTTGCCGAGGGGATGGGATACTCCCAGGACTTGTGCGGATACCTGAGAAACATCACGGGCTATGTCCACGGGCTGTTGGGTGCGGACGGCGTCCCCCTGGGGGGCCTGCCGGAGCCGGATATGTTGCTGTCGCCCGGCGGCGGATGCATCCCCGCCATGAAGATATTTCACATCATCGAACACAGATTCCCAAAGGCCAAGGTCTTTTTTGCAGACCTCCCGCAGGTCGCCGTCGAAAATATCAAAGAACACCATGTTGATTATGCGATAAGCGAGATGCACCGGCTTATAGACTTTCTTGAAGAAACAACCGGCCGAAAGATGGACTACGACAGGCTCGATGAGGTCGTGAGGCTGTCCGACAGGTCATGCGCCCTGTGGGACGAAATCTGCTCATACAGGAAATACATCCCCACCCCGATCTCGGCCGCCGAGATAGGCATCATGTTCGTCATGGTGACGAGACAGGGGACACAGATAGCGGTTGATTTCCTCGAGAAGGTAAGGGACGAGGTAAGGGAGAGGGCCGAGAAAAAAATCGGGATGATCGAGGAGGAGAAGATAAGGCTCTTTTGGGACAACATACCGCTCTGGTACAATATGGGACTCTTCAACTACTTCGAGAAGTACGGAGGCGTCGTCGTGGCCGAGACATATTCGGCGGCGTGGTCGATAAGACTCGACGTCGAAAACCCGATCCGTGCACTGGCGATGAAATCTCTGATGTCCTATCCCCTCGTCTCATGTACATCGATAAAGACGAGAAAGGAGATGGTGATTCGTGCATGCCGCGACTATTCGATCGACGGCGCGATACTTCACCGGAATAAATCTTGCGTCCCGATTACACTCGGCCAGATGGATATCAAGAGGGAATTGGAGGAGGAGTTGGGCGTCCCTTCCGTCGTGATCGACGCAGACCACATGGACGACAGGAATTTTTCGACGGCGCAGTTTCAGACGAGGGCATCGGCCTTTATGGAGATGCTGCTTGAGAAGAAGGGATTGAAATATTGATTAGAGTCATTTTCGGAATAATAGATATAGTACCCTGAATTTCAATCCCCCGATGAAAGGAAGATGCTCACATGAACGA
>CAZDOD010000026.1:0-22261 GCA_964506935.1 uncultured Thermodesulfobacteriota bacterium
ATAATCTTTTTATCCCATCTTAATTATCAGGAAATAAATCGGGACATATAGCTTTATGGAAAAGACCTTGGGAGAGCTTGCCGCCATCTTGGGTGGTGAGGTGGTTGGTGACGAAAATATAAAGATCTCGGGGGTCAGGGGCATTATTGAGGCCCAGTCGGGGGACATCACCTTTATCGCCAATCCAAAATATATGAAATATCTCGAGACCACAAACGCCTCAGCGATTATCGTGTCAAAGGATATTCGAGAGTCTTCCAAACCCATGATAAGGGTCGACGATCCCTACCTCTCCTTCGCCAAGGTTCTTAGCATTATGACTTCTGCCGAGAGGGAGTTCTTCGGAGTATCCAAGGACGCCTGGGTCCATCCCGAGGCAAAGGTGTCAGATGAGGTGGCCGTATATCCACTCGTTTATATTGGAAAGGGTGCCGTTGTAAAGAGGAGGGCCGTGCTCTACCCCGGCGTCTTTTTGGGGGATGGGGCTGAGGTCGGAGACGAGAGTATCCTATACCCCAATGTCACAGTTATGAATAGGTGTATCTTGGGGGACAGGGTGACCATACACTCCGGAACCGTTATCGGGAGCGACGGCTTCGGTTTTGCCCAGGACGGGGCAAAACATGTGAAGATACCGCAGGTCGGGATAGTAAAGATAGAAGATGATGTCGAGATAGGCTCAAACTGCTCGATCGACCGCGCTGCAATGGGGGTGACCTTGATTAAGCGCGGGGTCATAATGGACAACCTCGTTCAGATAGGCCATAACGTCGAGGTCGGTGAAGACTGCATTGTTATCGCCCAGGTCGGGATATCGGGAAGCACGCACGTCGGCAACAATGTAATCCTGGCGGGGCAGGCCGGCCTCGTCGGGCATATCAAGATTGGGGATGGTGTAGTAGTGACGGCGAAGACCGGCGTTTCAAATGATATCGCTCCGGGGGAGGTGGCATCGGGATATCCTCATATGGAACACAAGAAGTGGCTGAGGGTGATGAGTGTCGTTTCAAAACTACCCGAGATGAGAAAAGAACTAAAAAGGCTTCAGCAGAGGGTCGAGGAGCTGGAGAAGGGGAAAAAGGGGGATGACAAGTAATAGCGATAATACGAATTTCCAAATAATAGATAACTGATGGGTATTTAAGGATTTCTTATGTCAAACGAGATTCATAAAACCGCGATAGTATCCCCAGGCGCAAGTATCGGGGACGGCGTCGTTATCGGTCCCTATTCGATAGTGGGTGATAAGGTTACCCTCGCAAAAGGGGTTGTTGTCTCTTCGCATGTAACGATAGATGGGGATACCTCTTTGGGGGATGATTGCAGGGTTTTTCCCTATGCTTCGATCGGATCGAAATCACAGGACCTAAAGGACAAGAGCGAGGGGGGTAAACTAATTATCGGGAAGGGCAACACCTTCAGGGAATTCGTAACGATAAACTCGGGGACGCCAGAAGGCGGTGGTTTGACCCAGATTGGTGACAACAATTTTTTTATGGCCTACACTCACGTGGCGCATGACTGCCGGCTCGGAAGTTTTATCGTCATGGCGAACGTCGCCACTCTTGCGGGTCACGTGACTATCGAGGATCATGTGATCCTCGGAGGGCTTATCGCCGTGCACCAGTTTGTGAAGATAGGAAAGCACGCATTCATCGGGGGCGGAACAATGGTGCAGATGGATATAGCACCCTTTATGAGTGCAACTCACGATATAGGACGAGGCGCCAAGCTCATGGGGCCCAATACAATAGGGCTTGAGAGGAGGGGCTTTGACCCCGATGCAATAAGGGCATTGAAGAGTGCCTACAAGATAATATGGAGATCAAAAAAGATACTCAAGGACGCACTGTCTGAGGTGGAGGGTAAGCTTGGGGATAGTGAAGACGTGAGATATCTGATAGAATTTATACGCTCATCTGAGAGGGGGATCGCCAGGTAGTCTGATTTGGTTGTTTTAGAGAGAATCGGGGTCCCGTTTAAGGATCCTTCTTTTTTGGATTTAATCTTTTGGATGCTTTTTTCAATTTTATATAGGTTATTATCGTGAAGGGCGAAAAACTCAAGATTGGTGTTGTGGGTGTCGGCTATCTCGGCAAATTCCATGTGGATAAGTATCTTTCTATGGATGATGTCGAGCTTGTCGGTCTCTCGGATATAGACCCAAAGGTGATAGAGAGGGCCGAGAGGGATTACGGGATCGCTTGTCACAGCGATTATCATAAACTCATAGGGGATGTAGATGCGGTAAGTATCGTCGTCCCGACTTATCTCCACTATGCCGTCGCGATGGATTTCCTTGATGTGGGGAGGGACGTATTTGTCGAAAAGCCGATCACGTCTGAGGTCGAGCAGGCCCAAAAGCTGGTTGACAAGGCGGAATCAAAGGATTTGATACTCCAGGTCGGACACCTCGAGAGGTTCAATCCCGCCATTTTGGCACTCAGCGGGACCCTAAAAGAGCCCATGTTCATCGAGTCGCACAGACTCTCCCCCTTCCCGGAGAGGAGCACCGATATAGACGTCGTGCTTGACCTTATGATCCATGATATCGATATAATCCTAAATATCGTGAAATCCGATATCGTGAACATTGACGCCGTCGGTGCGCCGATCATCACTCAAAAGGCGGATATCGTAAACGCCCGGATTAATTTCGAGAGCGGTTGTGTTGCAAACATCACCGCCAGCCGGGTGAGCACAGATAAGATGCGAAAAATCAGGATATTCCAATCCGATGCCTATATATCGATCGATTACGCCGCCCAGAATATCACCGTCTATAAAAAGGTAAAGGATGAGGACAACCGTGTCACCATAATTAAGGAGGATATGGAGATTTCTCCAAGCGACTATCTCGGAGATGAGATAAGGTCATTTGTAGATTCAGTGAAACACCGCACACCCCCCCCGGTAACGGGGCGCGACGGCAAGAGGGCCCTAGAAGTGGCGATGAGGGTAAATGAGAGTCTGGAGAAGTCTCTATCAAGGCTTCGGGAGATGGGCATTTTGGAGGATGATTTCAAGGTATGATTATAGACTTCGATATCGCTAAAGTCAAGGGTGCTCCGAAGAAGGTACTAATCGTGGCGGGGGAGGCCTCCGGAGACCTCTACGGGGGGGAATTGATAAGGGAGGTAAAAAAACTCTCTTCCGATGTGGTCTTTTATGGTGTCGGTGGAAAGAGGATGAGGGAGGCGGGCCTCGTCTGTGCGGTCCGAACCGAAGACCTGACGGTGGTCGGACTATTTGAGGTCATCAAACATATCGGCCCGATAAAGAGGGCGCTCTCCTTTCTCAAAGGCACAATGGGTGAGATCAAACCCGACCTCGTTGTCCTCATAGATTTTCCTGATTTCAATTTCAGGGTCGCAAAGTCGGCGAAGAAGGCCGGGATACCGGTCTTTTATTATATAAGCCCCCAGGTCTGGGCGTGGCGAAGGGGTAGGGTTGTGACCATGGCGGAGCTCGTTGACAAGATGATCGTTATTTTCCCCTTTGAGGTAGAGATATTTAAGGAGGCGGGAGTCGACGTCGAATTTTTGGGGCACCCACTTATGGATGTCATTAGTGCGGTCGAGGGGCATCTGGTCAAAGAAGAGAAGAAAGGAGTGAGGGTAGCGCTCCTCCCGGGGAGCAGGATCGGGGAGATAAATAGGCACATGCCGCCCCTTCTGGGTGCGGCTGAGATAATAAAGGAAAAATATCCCGACGCATCTTTTGTCATGCCTGTGGCCCCGACACTTTTGCCAGAGGAAATATCTTCTTATCTCGAAGATTCGAAGATCTCGGTGGAAGTTGTGACCGATTCCTTTCAACAGGTAGTCAAGGGTGCTGATATCGCACTTGTGAGCTCCGGCACCGCCACAATCGAGACGGCGCTCTTGGGGACACCGATGGTGGTTATTTACCGCCTCAACCCCTTGACCTATCTATTGGCTCGGCTCCTTATCAGGGTGGATTACATCGCGATGGTCAATCTCGTTGCGGGGAGGCTCGTCGTCCCGGAGCTAATTCAGGGGGATGTGACGGCCGAAAAAGTTGCCGGTTATGCCCTCGAGATATTGGGAGACAAAAAAATGGCGAAAAATATGAGGGAGGGCCTCCTCGAGGTAAGGGGGAAAATAGGAAAGTCCGGTGCATCCAAACGTGTGGCCGAAAGGGTTATGCAGTTCCTTTGAGGTTTTGAGGATAAAGTATTATTCGTATATGCTTTTTCTGAAAGGGATCTTTTGATTTTATTGTCTTGTATGATACTAAAAAGTGTGATATATATAAATCTTTAGCAAATTTGGAGTTATAAATAATTTGTGTAATTTTCGGATGGACATAGAATCTAAAAATAACGTTTGAGAGTAGAGGGTATATGGCTAAGAAAAGGGGTAAACTTCCGTCAGGCAAAGAACTAGTAGGAATCTACAAGAGGCTATTAAAGTACGTCTTACCGTACAAGTCCAAATTCGCTATCGCTGTAATTATGAATATGATCTTTGCGGGGACGACGGCGGCCCTCGTCAAAGAGGTCGAGCCCCTCATTAATCATCTGATCGGTATAAAGAATATGAAGGGGCTGGTTCTTATAACACTGGCCATCGTTGGAATCAACTTATTTAGGGGAGTGTCGAACTTCCTCGGAACCTATTACATGCGGTTTGTAGGTCTCAAGGTAATCAAGGACATCAGGGAGACACTCTACAGACACATCCAGAACCTCTCCCTGAGATTTTTCTCGGACACACACACAGGAGTCCTTACATCTAGGATCAACAACGATGTTGAAATGGTGAGGGTGGCCGTCACCGATGCCGTGGAGGGTGGTTTCAAGGAGGTCATGACAATCCTGGGCCTTATCGCTGTGGCCTTCTATCAGGATTGGATATTGGCCACACTGGCCTTTACCGTATTTCCACTCATGTCAATCCCTATAAATAGGATTTCAAAGTCGATGAGGAAACTCTCCACCAAGGGGCAGGTTAAGGTTGCCGATATTACGTCGATCCTTTTTGAGACCTTCTCGGGGGCGAGGATCGTAAAGGCCTTCGGGATGGAGGAATATGAAGCCGAGAGATTTAATGTGGAGAACACGAGACTCTTCAAGACGTTCTTAAGTAGGGCAAAGATCAAGGCCCTCACCGGCCCGCTCATGGAGATCATCGGCACGGGTGGATTTGCAATGGTCCTCTTGTACGGTGGGATGAGAGCGATGGGTGAGCCCGGTTATCTCGGCAAATACGTCTCATTTATCACAGCACTGATGCTGATATATCCGAGCGTGAGGGCCCTGTCACGGCTCAACAACAACTTCCAGGAGGCCATCGCCGCGGCCGTTCGTGTTTTTGAAGTGCTTGACACAGAACCGGATATAAAAGATGAGCCCGGCGCCTACAAGCTTCCCGCGATAAAAGAGGAGATAGAGTTCAGAAATGTCACATTCAAATACGACAGCCTGCCGGTACTCAGGAACATAAACATAAAGGTAAAGGCGGGTGAGGTCGTGGCCTTCGTTGGGATGAGCGGCGGCGGGAAGACCACACTCGTCAATCTCGTCCCCCGCTTCTACGACGTTTCGGAGGGGGGGATCCTCATCGACGGACACGAGATCATGGGTGTGACTTTGAAGTCTTTGAGGGCGCAGATAGGCATGGTCACTCAGCAGACGATTCTGTTTTCCGATAGCATCAGGAACAATATCGCCTATGGAAACAAGAAGAAAACACTAAAACAGATAAAGGAGGTGGCAAAGGCCGCCAACGCCCACGACTTCATCATGAAGACGCCTCAGGGTTACAATACCATGATAGGTGAGCAGGGGATGAGGCTTTCCGGGGGCGAGCGCCAGAGGATATCGATCGCCAGGGCGCTTTTAAAAGACGCGCCGATATTGATCCTAGATGAGGCCACCTCATCACTCGATACCGAGAGCGAGATAGAGGTGCAGAAGGCACTCGAGAACCTCATGAGGGGAAGGACGACACTGGTCATCGCCCACAGGCTCTCTACCATAATTTACGCCGACAGGATATTGGTGGTGGTAAACGGCAAGATCGTCGAAGAGGGTAACCATGAGGAGCTTCTCAGAAAAGGCGGCGAATACAAGAAACTCTATGACATGCAGTTCAGGGACTTTGATGTTACATCTGATATAGAGAGGGTCCCAGCGCCACTGGCGGACTAGGGGGTGCCCGGTTGTTTTTTGCCGATATCCTGGCCGGTTTTTCTATTTTTCTAAGATACTGTACTGTCTTTTCCTGTTATGAGCAATCGCTCACATTCTGAATGGATTTTTGGGAGTAGATATGCCCGGCCCCCTGTGTAATATCCATATCGGCCATATCTGGATATTCTCCTTCATATGTCAAAAACTTATCCTTATCTTCCACGGCTTGATTTTTGTAACTAATATATCCCCGATTATAACAATCGGGTTTGCCTTTCTTTGTGTCGCCGGAGTATCTCTTAAGAGGAAAGATGGCCCCTTCATCCTCTACACCACCCTTCTATATCTATTTTCCCCGTTTGTCTTGATTTGGTATGCACCGGGCCTCTTTGGTGGGGGTGGAGGAAGGGGGGCTAAGGGGGCGATATCGGGATTTATGGAGCGGTTTGGATATATAGAGGAGTCTAGTGGAAATCCTGTATGGATACATGCGGCATCCGTCGGGGAGGTGGGTGCGGCGGCGAGGGTCATCGGTGAAATAAGAGAGATATTTCCAAGGCTCCCCGTGGTTCTGTCCGTAAACACACCCGCGGGGAGAGAGGTGGCAAAGAAAAATCTCAAAGATGTAAAGATATTCTTCTTCCCATTTGACCTTCCACAGGCCGTAAAAAGGGCAAGAGAACGGATAGGCCCCAGGCTCATAGTTATCCTCGAGGCAGAGATATGGCCGAACTTCCTAAGAGAGGTAAGTAAACACGCTCCGGTCGCCCTAATCAACGCGAGGATGTCTGAGAGGACTTGTAGGCGTTTCAAGATGATACGGGGTTTTTCAGAAAAAGTAATAGGGCTTTTTTCTCTCATCTCGGCCCAATCCGATACGTACAAAAAGAGATACATCGATCTGGGATACGATCCCGAAAAGGTTAAGATTTCGGGAAATATTAAGTATGATATAGAGCCCGGCTCTGGAGTATTACAGGATGATTTGAAGGACTTTATCCTTCCCATATCTAAAGGGCCGGAAAAGATAATGATAGCCGGGAGCACCCACAGGGGGGAGGACGACGAGGTTATTGAGGCTTTTTTGGGGCTTTGTAAATCTCTCGGACGGCTGTTTCTGATCTTGGCCCCCCGACACCTCAATCGCACAGAAGAGGTCGAGTCGCTTTTAAGAAAGAGGGAGGTAAAATATATTAAAAGGACCGAGCTTTCAAATCGTGATGTAAAATCAGATATTGATGTCCTCCTCTTGGACACGATCGGCGAGCTATCGGGTCTTCTCGTCTTCGGGGACGTGATCTTTATCGGCGGGAGTCTCATCAAGGGAGTCGGAGGGCATAACGTCCTTGAGGCGGCGGCCATAAAAAAGGCCGTCCTCTTTGGGCCCAACATGAGTAACTTCCCCGATATATCGAGGGAGCTTATCGATTCCGGGGGTGGATTCGTGGTAAGAGACGCAAAAGAGATAAAAGAGGTCGCGAAAATGCTCATAACAGATGAGGAGATGTCGCGGGATTCCGGCGAGAAGGCGTTTGAGGTAGTAAGGAGGAACCGCGGGGCGATAAAGAGATGTATCGATTCTATTTTGCCGTTCCTTGAGGGTGCAAGGTGAAGACAGATTTCATACACAGGGTATTGAGATTTTTGGAAGGTCTCTACCAAGACCCAGGGGCGAAGATAAAAACGATAGTGATTTTGTTCCCCCTCTTTCTTATCTCTTTGGCCTTCGGCCTCGTTGTTTCACTGAGGACATTACTC
The DNA here is from genome assembly GCA_964506935.1 of uncultured Thermodesulfobacteriota bacterium. Lineage (GTDB taxonomy): Bacteria > Desulfobacterota > Zymogenia > Zymogenales > Zymogenaceae > CAZDOD01. The sequence continues at coordinate 7,916 of CAZDOD010000026.1, forward strand.
TTTAGGGTCGGGATTTTTAGGTCAAAGAAGTTCCCCGTCCCCGTAATATGCGTCGGGAACATCATGGTCGGCGGTCAGGGGAAGACACCGGTCGTTCTGCACCTCGCTGAAAGGATAAAGGACGCCGGAATCCCGGTCGCCGTGGTCTCGAGGGGCTACGGCTATAAAGTTACGGGCGACTATCTGGTCGTGTCGGGAAACGACGGTGTTTATAGATCATCAGGCGAGGCGCCGGACGAGGCCTTGATGACGGCACGGAGGCTTCCGGGCGTTCCGGTGATTGTGGCTCCCGAAAGGAGATCGGCGATAGCCGCCGCCATAGAGCTCTTCGGCGCAAAAATCGTAATCATGGACGACGGGTTTCAGCACCTGAAGGTCAAGAGGGACATAAATATCCTTGTGATGGACGGTAAGAATCCAACCGGAAACGGCCTGATCCTCCCCGCCGGGCCCCTGAGGGAGCCCCTTCGGGCGATAAAAAGGGCCGACGCCCTCTGGATAAACGGGAGGACAAAAGACGGAGGAAATGATGAGAGGTGGGGGTTTTTGGCAAAAAAATATCTTGGGTTGGAATCGAATGGTGCAGTGGATATCCCAGTGATAAAAAGCGAATATGTGCCTCAAAATATCCTTTCACGATCAGGCGGGAGGCTACCGCTGAGCTCCATTCTCAAAAAGAAAGTCTTGGTCTTTTCGGGGATAGCCCGTCCCGATAGATTTTTCAAGACAGTTGAGGAGCTGGGGGCGATTGTGGTATACAAGATGCCTTTTAGAGACCACTATATGTTTCAGGATCGTGATTTTCAGGCAATTATATATATAGCCCGTCGGTTCGGTGCGGAGCTCCTCGTTACGACCGAAAAGGATTTTTCGAGGATACCCGAAGACATCCAGCTTTCCATCCCGCTTTACGCCCTTGCAATGGGGCTTTCGGCAAAAGGGGATGATGCGATACTTAACATCTTGATCTCCGAAGTCAGGGGAGGAAGGTAATTGGCGAAAGATGAGAAAGACAAGGGGCGCGCCGTCTTTCTGGATCGTGACGGCACGATAAACGAGGAGGTGGGGTATCTGTCCGACCCCGAAGGATTCGTCCTCATAGACGGCTCTGCGGAGGCGATCTCGAGGCTCAATCGGGCCGGATTATTTGTGGTGGTGGTTTCCAATCAATCAGGGGTCGCCCGCGGATACTTCACCGAGGATGACGTAAAAAGGGTCAACGACAGGATGATAGAGGAGCTTGAGAAGGCGGGGGCGGGGCTTGACGGGATATATTATTGTCCCCACCTCCCGGAGATAGGGGACGGAAAATATGGGATCAAATGTCATTGCAGGAAACCCATGCCGGGGATGATAGAGGAGGCCGAAAGGAAGCTTCCGATAGATGTATCGAGATCGTTTGTGGTCGGAGATCACGCAGGCGACATCGAACTGGCACATAACGTGGGCGCCACCTCGATATTCGTCCTTACCGGTCACGGGGGGGAGGAGTATGATAAAATGATAGAGAAGGGGATTATTCCCGACCATACGGCGGATGACCTCCTTTCTGCGACAGATATTATTTTAAAAGAGATAGAAAGGGTAGATGGAAATGGCACTTGATAAAGACCTTCTTGACATCCTTGCCTGTCCGAAATGCAAGGGTGATGTAAAACTCACAGATAGCGGGGACGGGCTCGTTTGCAAGAAGTGTAAGCTGGTCTACGAGATCAAGGACGACATACCAATAATGCTCATAGATGAAGCGAAAAAGCTCGATTGAAACCTGATGTGACGATGGATAAGATACTCGTAAAGGGTACGAACTGGATCGGGGACGTGTTTTTATCTCTCCCCGCAGTCTATTCGATCCGCCGAATTTTTCCCGGCGCCGAAATAGATATCGCCCTGAAGAGGCCCCTCGGAGACCTTGTAAGGGGGGTGGATGTAATTAATAATGTTTTGGATTACGACGGGGATTTTTCTGGCGAACTCGATCTCGTCCGCAGGATCAGAAAAAAAGGCTATGACCTCGGCGTGATATTTCCCCGCTCGCTCCATTCGGCCCTTCTTATATTTTTAGGTGGTGTAAAGGAGCGCCTCGGCTACGCGGCGGATATGAGGTCGGTTTTTTTGACTAAAAGGATTCCGAGGACCGAAGAGATAAGGAGCGTACACCAGAGTGAGTATTACCGGAATCTCGTTTCGACACTCGGGGATCCTGGCCCCTTGGTGACACCGAAGCTTTCTCCCTTTGAGGAGGAGGTCTCTTGGGCCAGAAATTTCCTTAGGCGGCACGGTTATAGGGGGGGGCCGCTATTCGGGATAAATCCGGGGGCGGCATATGGTGACGCAAAGATGTGGTATGCGGAGCGATTCGCTAAAGTCTCCGATGAACTGGTCAAAAAATTCGGCGGGAACCCAGTCATCTTTGGGGGGGCGAAGGATTTGGAGGCGGCAAAGGAGGTGGCTCGATCTATGGAGAGTGAGCCGATCTTCGCAGCCGGGAGGACGACCGTAAGGGAGCTTATTGCACTTATTTCGACCTGCACCGTCTTTATCACGAATGATTCCGGGCCGATGCATATGGCCGCGGCCTTGGGTATCCCCATCGTCGCCGTATTTGGCTCCACGAATCCAATAACCACATCCCCGATAGGGAGGGCCGAGATAATAAGGTACGAGGTCGATTGCTCCCCCTGTCTTTTGAGGACTTGCCCGAGGGATGATCATATATGTATGGAACTCGTTGAGGCGAGTGAAGTCATAGATGGGGCCGAAAAGCTTATACTTTCGGGTGGTTCGGGATGAAAACCGGGGTCATTTCGGGTAAAAACTTCCTGAAATTTTATCTAAAAAGCCGAATAAACAGCCCAACCTATTAAAATTATTGATGTATTCGGTTGCCCAAAAAACAGGCAGAAGCGGAAAAATCTCCTGTTATCAAGGAGTTCCAAAAAGAAAGGCACCATTTATCCACACATTATCCAGAAAATATATATAAATATTTTACTAAATATATAATGTTACAGAAAAAGCTGCCGAGGATTATCGAGAGTCTCGAGGGGAGGGAGGGGACGTTGATGCTCCAGGCGAGAGAGACGCCACATGGGAGGCGCTTTGAATTGATCGTCGGAGGCCATTACGCGATGGCCGCCTCGGACGGAGATACAGAGAAGATCCTCTCTTCGTTTACCTTGGGGAAAATCTCGAAATCCGAAAATATCAGGGTACTTATCGGCGGTCTCGGCCTCGGGTTGACCTTGAGGGAGACGTTAGTTGAGCGCCGTGTTTCGGAGGTTTGGGTTGCCGAGATAGAAGAGGCCGTGATCCGATGGAACAGGACACACCTCGCAGAGCTAAACGGGAACGCCCTGAGGGATAATAGGGTAAAGATATTTCACGGAGACGTGATGGATCTCGTAAGGAAAAAGAAACGGTTCTTTGACGCTGTGATTTTGGATGTCGACAACGGCCCTTCTTTTCTGATGCTCGAAAGAAACGACGGACTATACACGATATCGGGGCTGAAGAGGTTGAGGAAATCCCTCGTTGCTGACGGTGTCCTCGGAATCTGGGCATATCGTCCCGAGCCCGACCTCGAGATGAGGCTAAAAGAGATTTTCGGCGGCTTTGAGGTGAAACTCATCAGAGACCCCGCCCTGAGGGAGGACCTCCCCCCCACCGCAATTTATACCGCCAAGAGGGGATAGATTCAATCCCGATTTCCCTTACCGTGGATGAGCCTATCCAATTTCCACCCAATTTTTGCCCTGATCATCAAAAGGCGGGATGATATGGTGGCCTTTTTGAGCACCTCGAAGACTTTTTCGTCGTCTCCCGTATACCCCCTCAATATCAACTCGAAGTCTCCATCGGAAAATGAAAATTTTGATCTACCATATCTTTCGAGCTTTCTCGCAGAGCGGAGGAGGCGCCCAAGATTTCTCTTCCTCCTCTTGAGCCCGACCTTATCGGATATCTTTGCCCTGTCGAAATCGAGGACGTAGATCGATTCGCCGCCACCTGTCACAAATATATTATTCATGTTGAGGTCCCTGTGATATGTCCCGGCGTCGTGGATTTGTTTGATCGCCTCGCCGGATTTCTTGAGTACGAGTTCCCTCTTTTCGGAAGTGATTATTTTATCTTCTAAAAAATCCGGGAGGTTTCGGCCGTTTGGTATCTCTTTTGTGACGATCCTTGCCTTATATAAAAAGAGGGGGCCGTAGCTTTGTGACACCCCTACGGGCTCAGGGACGTTAAGGTCTTTGAATCTTCCCGTGGTGAGGACGAAGAGCTCTTTTAACGCCCTGTGGGGGATAAAAAAGCGATCCTTCAAAATCTTTCTGAGAAGGCCGCCGTGGCGATATTCCCTGACGACGATCCCCAGGTCCTCGCCCATGTTGGGGGCGTTGAGGCGAAAGACATCACCCCTCCCCGAAAGCCTTTCAACACCTTTCTTGTCTTCAAGCCCTTTTATGTCGCACAAAAGTATCTCGGTGTAAAAGGGGTCGCCAGCCAGTTCCCTCTTGATGTAGAGGTTATTTCTCCCCACCTTCCTCTTTACGAAGCCGTAGGGGAGAAAGGAATCTATCCTTATCTTTTCGGTTGAGGCATTTTTTGTCTCGACTCTATTCATTTATATATACCCTCGGTACCCTCTTTCCGACCATGCACGTGATCTCATAGTTGATTGTGCCGATCGTCTCTGCGATCTCGTCAATCGAGATCTCGCCTTCTTTTTGTCTTCCGAATAGTGTGACCTCGTCACCGACCTTCACGTCGGGGATGTGAGTTACGTCTGCCATGACCATGTCCATACAGACCCTCCCGATGACCGGCGCCCTGACTCCCCCGACGAGTACCTGGCCCCTGTTTGATAAGAGGCGTGAATATCCGTCGGCGTATCCAACAGGCAGCGTCGCAACGAGGGTATCGGATGTAGTGACGTGTGTCCTGCCGTAACTTATCGGCGTTCCCGCCGGGACCCTCTTGAGATAGCGAATCCTTGTAACAAGGCTCATCGCATCGCTGAGCGGTATCGTCCTCTTTACGTCCTTTGATGGATAGAGCCCGTATATCATTATACCGGGCCTGACCATGTTGAGATAGGATTTTGGGAAGGCGAGGACGGCGCCGCTGTTTGCCATATGTCTTTTGGGTATCTCAATGCCATTCGATTTTAGGTCGGACAAAAGATCCGAAAATATCTTTATCTGCCTCTCGGTGAAGGCGGGGTCAATCTCGTCCGATGACGGGAAATGGGTGAATATCCCCTCGATCGTTACGTTTTTTAGCCCCCTCAAGAACGACACGTAATCATAGACATCTTCGGGGGGGATCCCGATTCTCCCCATCCCCGTATCGACCTTGATGTGCAGCGGAGTGGGTTTATCTTTCGGTGAGAGGGAGCTGAGGGCCGTCGGCGCTTCTTTTTCCGCGACGGCCTGGGAGAGACCGAGCTTCACGACCGCCTCTATCGCCCCCGTGTTTTCAGGTGGGGTAAGGCCCATCACGAGGATCGGGACGTCGATCCCGGCGTCCCTAAGCTCAAATCCCTCCTGCGGATAGGCTATCCCCAGCGATTCCGCACCGGTCTTCAGTGCCTTTTTCGCCACCTTCACGGCGCCGTGGCCGTATCCGTCGGCCTTTACGACCGCCATTACCTCGACGCCGTCTCCGACGAGTCCCTTGACGCCGGATACGGCGGAACCGACCCTATCGAGGTCGACTACGGCGCGGGTGTCCCTGATTACCCTCTCATCGAACATGAAAAATGCCTTTAAGCAATTTTTTTTACTATTTACCCTTTCTATATCTGACAAGATAGACGCCGTTTTGTTTCGTCCCGACCCAGATCGAGGCGCCGGGGCCGGGTGACAGGGAGGTTACTTCGAGGGAGAAAGGCCCGTCGGGGCCGTTTAGAGGGACGAGGGAAAAACTTTTCGTGTCGGATGCGAATAGTCCGGCCTCGGATGCGACATATATCGTCCCCGAATCATCGAGGATATCGTTTACCCTCTTTGTTTTTACTGAGGTTGGGATTTCTGAGACTCCGGCGCCTGAAAGCATCATTACCCCCGATGAGTCGATCCCGAAGAAAAGCCCCGAATCGCCTTCAGTGATAATAGTTACTTTTTTACCGCCTAGTTCATCGATCCATCCCGCCCTCCCGTAGAGTTCGCCCCCGATAATCTTTGCCCCTGCCATTTTTGATTTTTTGTCTGTCATCCCAAGGATAATTGTCCCATCGGAAAGAGGACAAATCGATTTTATTGAAACGTCTTTCAATATCTCGTGATAGCCCGATTTCGGGTCGTCAAGCCAGAAAAATCCTTTATCCGATCCCACATAAAGTGTACCGTTCTTTGCCGCCAGTGCCGTTACATTATGTCCCTCGGGGACGTGAAACCTCTCGGACATCCATATACCCCCCTCGTATGAGATACAGTAGATATAGCCCTTGTCAGAAAGCGCCCATATTACTCCCCCGGAGTCAGGGGCAATTTTTTCGGCGGCGATCTTTTGAAATATCGGGAGATAGACGTAATCGAGAAATACGTGTAGCCCCCCCGAGGATGCGATGAAGACTCCCCAGCCGTCATTTTCGGGGGCGAGGTCGCTGACCTCGTTTGCCGAAAGCCCCGTCTCCTCATTCAGATGAGTGACAATCTCGATTTCCTGCGCGAGGGATGGGATGGTCAATAGAAAGAATATAGCTGTAAAGAGCATAGTTTTTTTAATCATATTATCTCATCATTCCAATCATGATATTTAAAAAAAGCAGATGACTCCGATTTTTTCAGAGACGTCCCTAATCATACAAAAATTTATATATCTATTTTTCAGGTTTGTAAAGGGATAATAGCGGCTTTGAGATTTCAAATTCTATTTTGAATCCCAATATGTTTGACATCGTTCTTGACATAGATAATTTAAAGTGATAATTTTACCCTTTATTTATGATGAGAGCGGAGGGGGAATTTGGCCCTTACATTTCAGGAATTGATCTTGGCCCTCGAGAAATACTGGGGCGAGAGGGGATGCATCATACAGCAGCCCTACGATATTGAGGTTGGCGCCGGGACCATGAACCCAGCAACGTTTCTCAGGGTCTTGGGCCCGGAGCCATTTAACGTTGCGTATGTTGAGCCCTGTCGCCGCCCGACCGACGGGAGATACGGGGAGAACCCGAACAGGCTGTCCCACTATTATCAGTATCAGGTGATCCTAAAGCCGTCTCCCCTTGAGGTTCAGGAGATATATCTGGATAGCCTCAAAAGCTTCGGGATAGACCCGCTGTCTCACGACATCAGGTTCGTCGAGGACGACTGGGAGTCCCCGACCCTCGGCGCCTGGGGCCTCGGATGGGAAGTGTGGCTCGACGGGATGGAGATCACCCAGTTTACATATTTCCAGCAGGCGGGGGGGATAGACCTGAGTCCCGTCTCGGTCGAGCTGACCTACGGGATCGAGCGGATCGCCATGTACCTCCAGGGTGTAGACAGCATATACGATCTGGAATGGGCACACGGGGTAAAGTATGGGGACGTCCATCACAAGGGGGAGGTTGAAAACTCGATTTACAACTTCGATGAATCGAATCAAGAGATGCTGTTTGGGATGTTTGACATGTGCGAGGGCGAATCAAAGCGGCTTATTGCTAAAGGCCTTGTGCTTCCCTCCTACGACTACTGCCTGAAGTGTTCCCACCTCTTTAATCTATTGGATGCAAGGGGTGCAATCAGTGTCGCCGAGAGGGTGAGATTTATCGGACGGGTCAGGGACCTCGCCAGGGATTGCGCCGAGATATACCTCAAACAGCGGGACGAGATGGGCTACCCCCTGATGGGGAAGTGGGCCGACCTGAAATGGTAGGATCATCGAATTTCTCATCCGGTAGATTTGAGATCCTCACGGGCGGATTTTCCGATTTTTTAAATATAGTTTGTTGTGATATTTGAAGGGATTATATTTTGGCAGGTGAACTCTTATTTGAGATAGGCACGGAGGAGATCCCGGCGGGATTTATCACCGATGCCCTTGATTCTATATCGTCGATTTTCAAAAAACTTAAGGAAGAATACCGCATAAACACGGGCGATGTTCGGACACTCGGGACTCCGAGGCGGCTCACGCTCGTCGCGCTTGATGTGGCGGATCATCAAAAATCCCAAAGCATCGAAAAGATAGGCCCCCCGGTTGCCGTCGCCATTGACCCCGACGGAAAGCCGAACCAGAAAGCCATCGGGTTTGCCAAGGGTTGTGGGCTATCGGTCGAAGACCTAAAGAAGGTCAAGACCGAAAAGGGGGAGTACCTCCTGGCGGTAATAACCGAGCCCGAGAGGCCCACGAAAGAGCTGCTGCCTGAGATACTCGAAAGGCTCATCTCGCAGATAGGCTTCAAAAAGAGCATGCGGTGGATGGACCTGACCGTCCGCTTCGCAAGGCCGATCCACTGGATCTTGGCCATATATGATGGAGAGATAATCCCACTGAAGTTCGGAAATATAGAAAGCGGAAACAAGACCCGCGGGCACCGCTTTATGGCGCCGGAAAAGATCGAGGTGGGGGATTTCAAAGACTATGTTTCAAAGCTGAAGAAGGCCTACGTCATCGTCGATATCGATGACAGGAAGGTGATAGTCGAGAAAGAGATAAAAAAGATTGCGTCGTCGTTTGGCGGAGAGATCCTTCCCGATGTAGGCCTTATTGATGAGGTGGTCAACCTCACCGAATACCCGAATGCGCTCGGAGGGACTTTTCCAGAGAGATACCTGAAGCTCCCGAAGGATGTATTGGTCACGGCAATGAGAGAGCACCAGAGATATTTTAGTGTGGTGGGTAGCGGCGGGAAACTCCTTCCCAACTTCGTCACCGTAAATAATACGAAACCCAAAGACGCCAAGATCGTGGCCCGCGGTAACGAGCGGGTACTCAACGCCCGCCTCGAAGATGCCAGATTCTACTTCGAGGAAGATATAAAGGTTCCCCTCAAAGACAGGCTTGAAGACCTGAAGGGTGTCGTCTTCCACTCGAAGCTTGGGACGTCATATGAGAAGGTCATGAGATTTCATGAGCTTTCGGGATGGCTTTCGGATAAACTCGCCCCCAAAGAAAAGGAAAAGATTTTGGAGGCGGCACTCCTCGCCAAGGCCGATCTCGAGACCGGGATCGTCAAAGAGTTCCCATCGCTTCAGGGGAAGATAGGGACCGAGTACGCGATAAGGGAGGGGATAAGCGAAGAGGTCGCTGTGGCGATAAACGAACACTATTTACCAGTCGGGGCAAGTGATCAAATCCCCGAAGGGATTTGCGGGACTGTTGTCTCGCTCGCCGACAAGATGGATACGATATGCGGGTTTTTCGGGGTCGGGCTGAAACCGTCGGGTGTCGCCGATCCATACGCTATCAGGAGGAGCACGATAGCAATAATAAATATCATAACGAAAAGGGGTTTATCTCTTTCCCTCGAAGAATTTATAGATAGATCGCTTGAGATATTAAAAGATAAGATAAAAAGGCCGGCAGGTGAGATAAAAGGCGAGGTGCTCGATTTCTTCAAGGGGAGGCTTTCAGGTATCCTTATAGCGGAGGGCCATTCACAGGACGTCGTCGATTCGGTCGTGTCGGTCTCGATCGACGATCTGGTCTTGACGAAAAAAAAGGTCGAAGTCCTGTCGAAATGGAAGGGCCGCCCCGAATTTGGCGACCTGGCGCAATCGATAAAGAGGGTCGGCAACATCCTTAAGGGTAAGGAGGCGGGGGAGGTAAATGCAAGCCTCCTCACGGAAAAAGCGGAGAAAGACCTTCATGAAGCATTCAAGTCATCAAATAATAAGGTCTCGGGCCTTGTCGGTGTTGGAAAATTTGATGAGGCTATCGGGGAGCTCCTCAAGCTCAAGGGCCCAATAGACGATTTTTTCGAGGGCGTTATGGTGATGGATAAAGATGAGAAGATCAGGGAGAACCGCCTCGCCCTCCTTTCCGGGATAAGGGCGCTGTTTATGAATATCTGCGATTTTCAGAAGATCGAGCTTTAAGGATAAATTATTATATATATAGTGTAGGGTGTTTTATAGTTTCGGAGGGTGAAATATTATGGCAAAAAATAAATATGTATACTTCTTCGGTGACGGTAAGGCGGAAGGGAAGGCCTCTATGAAGCTCCTCCTCGGGGGAAAGGGGGCCAACCTCGCCGAGATGACAAACCTTAAGATCCCGGTCCCCGCGGGGTTTACGATCTCGACAGAGGTCTGCACCTACTATTACGAGAACGACCGGAAATACCCACCGGGTATCGAAGAGGATGTGAAAAAGAATATAGAGAGGGTCGAGGGGGCTATGGGGGCGAAGTTCGGAGACCGAGAAAACCCGTTACTCCTGTCGGTCAGGAGCGGCGCCCCGGCCTCGATGCCCGGTATGATGGACACCGTCCTCAATCTGGGTCTGAACGATGAGACTCTTCGGGGCCTCATCAAAAAATCCGGAAACGAGCGCTTCGCCTATGATTCTTACAGGCGTCTCATCCAGATGTACGGCGACGTCGTCATGGGTCTGAAGCCAGATAGGGAGGACGAGGAAGACCCCTTTGAAATAATTATCCAAAAAAAGAAGGATGAGCTGGGTGTAAAATCCGACATGGAGCTTACCGCCGGGGATCTCAAGGACCTCGCGGAGAGGTTCCTCGCCGTAATAAAGGATAAACTCGGAAAGGAATTCCCCCAAGACCCTTATGACCAGCTCTGGGGGGCGATAGGAGCTGTCTTCGGCTCATGGAACAACCCGAGGGCCGTGACCTACAGAAATCTCAACAATATCCCCCCCCACTGGGGCACGGCCGTAAACGTCCAGGCTATGGTCTTCGGCAACATGGGAGACGATTGCGCCACAGGCGTGGCCTTCACGAGGGACCCGTCGACGGGCGAGAATGTATTTTACGGCGAGTATCTCAAGAACGCCCAGGGGGAGGACGTCGTGGCGGGGATCAGGACGCCCCAGCCGATAAACAGGGCGCGAAAGGTCGAGGGGACAGAAACATCCCTCGAAGAGGAGATGGCGAAGCAGTATCGAGAGCTTGTTGATATATATAAGAGGCTTGAGTCCCATTATACCGACATGCAGGATATCGAGTTCACCATCCAGAACGAAAAGCTCTGGATGCTCCAGACGAGGACCGGAAAGAGAACGGCCCAGGCCGCGGTCAAGATCGCCGTCGATATGGTAAGTGAGGATCTGATAGATAAGAAAGAAGCCGTAATGCGGATCACCCCAGATCAGATAGACCAGCTCCTTCACCCCATGATAGACCCTGATGCAAAGAGGGACGTGATGGCGAAGGGCCTCCCGGCGTCTCCGGGGGCGGCGGTCGGCAAAGTCGTATTTACCGCAAACGACGCGAAAGTAGAGGCCGACAAGGGTGAAAAGGTGATACTTGTGAGGATAGAGACCTCGCCCGAGGACATCCACGGCATGAACGCCGCCCAGGGTATCCTGACCGCAAGGGGCGGGATGACGTCCCACGCAGCGGTCGTCGCAAGGGGAATGGGAAAGCCCTGCGTCGCCGGCGTGGGAGATTTAAAGATAAGCTATGAGAAGCAGGAGTTTACGGCGGGGGACGTAAAGATAAAGAGGGGGGATTTCATCACCCTCGACGGGAGCAAGGGCGACGTGATCAACGGCAAGATGCCACTGGTCGAGGCGACCCTGTCCGGCGATTTCGGTATCCTGATGGATTGGGTAAATGAGATAAAAAGGCTCGGAGTCAGGACGAATGCCGATACGCCCCACGACTCGAAGGTAGCGGTCGATTTCGGCGCCGAGGGTATCGGGTTAACTAGGACCGAGCATATGTTCTTCGAGGGCGACAGGATAGACGCCGTAAGGGAGATGATCCTCGCCGAAGAACGCGATGACAGGAGAAAGGCCCTGGCAAAGATCCTTCCGATGCAGGAAGGTGACTTCGAGGGGATCTTCAGGGTAATGGGTGAGCGTCCGGTAACCATCAGGCTCCTTGACCCGCCGCTCCATGAATTTCTGCCCCATACCGAGAGAGAGATAAAAGAACTCTCTCAAAAGATGGGAGTTACCGCAGAAGCAATAAAGGACAAGGTAGAAGAGCTACACGAATTCAATCCCATGCTCGGACACAGGGGGTGCCGTCTCGGGATCGTCTATCCCGAGATATCGGAGATGCAGGCGAGGGCGATCTTCAAGGCGGCGTGCAAGGTGAAAAAGGAGGGGATAGATGTCCATCCCGAGGTAATGATCCCGCTCGTCGGACACGTAAAAGAGCTAGTGCTCCAGAGGGAGGTCGTCATAAGCGTCGCAGAGGAAGTCTTCACAGAAGAAAAGATTCGGGTCGACTACCTTGTCGGCACGATGATAGAACTCCCGAGGGCGTGTCTGACCGCGGACGAGATAGCCGACGTCGCCGAGTTTTTCTCGTTCGGGACAAACGACCTCACCCAGACCACCTTCGGGCTTTCGAGGGACGACGCCGGCTCATTCCTCCCGAAGTATGTAGAGCTGGGGATCCTCCCTGTCGACCCCTTCGTCTCAATAGACCAGGGGGGGGTCGGGAAGCTTATCGAGATGGCCGTCAAAAACGGGAGGAAGACGCGACCCGACCTCAAGGTCGGAATCTGCGGCGAGCACGGGGGAGATCCAAAGAGCGTGGAGTTCTGCCACAGGGTCGGCCTCAACTACGTCAGCTGCTCCCCCTACAGGGTGCCGATAGCGAGGCTTGCGGCCGCCCAGGCGGTGATAAAAGAGGAGAAAAAAATAGAAGTTTTTGATTAGTGATAACCGGATGAAACGGCCCTAAAAGGTCGTCTTTTGGGCCAATTCGGATTCGATAGATTGGGGTAGACATGGTAGAAGACAAGAAAGATAAAAAAGACAAAAGCAAAATCTCATTTAACGGTAACGGGACGCCGCTATTAGGATATTCCCTTCTCGTTCTTCTGTCCTCGGTTCTCCTGTTTATCCCGCTTGCCTTTATCGCCGCCTCAATGAGGAGGTGGTTCCTAAAAAATCTCGATATAGAATACGAGGGCAAAATAATAAAGTTATCCTTTGAAGGTAAGGGTAGTGGACTCCTTAAATATCACATCTTTTGTATCCCTACCCTCATTTTTTCCCTGATACTCTTTGCCATGGTCATCGTTAACTATCGAGGCCCCGACCTCTCTCTCTTTTTGGTACTGTTTACCGTAAGTCTCATTTACATGCCTTGGGTCTTTGTCAAAAAGAGGAGGTACATATTTGAAAACACCGTCGTGGACATCGGGGGCGAAAGGGCAAGGCTTGAATTCAGCGCGAGGGGGACCCCCCTCCTAGGCTGGGGTTCTCTCGGATTCCTCTCCATTTTCCTTTTGGGGATACCGCTCCCGTGGGTGATCATCCGGACTTTTAAGTGGTTTAACGACAATACACTGATAAGGCACGGAAAGGGTGAATACAGGCCGTCGTTTTCGGGGAGCGGGGGAAATCTCTTTTGGTATGGGATAGGCATGGCGCTCGCCAACCTGATTCTTATACCCCACGTTGTGATGAAGAGTCTTATATCGTGGGCACTGAGATATTTCAACATCATCGGCCTTGATCGGACGGTCGAGTTCGAGTTTGGGGGGAAACCCAAAGCTATGTTCGGCTATTATTATCTTCAGCTCTTTATTATCCTCATCGCCTTTCTCGTCGTTTTCATATCCATCCGTGGTTTTGGCGTAAATCAAAAGATCCTCCCCTTATCCATCTCCATCCTCTTTTTGCTTATCACAGAACCCTACCTTATTGCCTCCTTTCTGAGGTGGAGTATCAAAAATATCAAGATTATTGTTACTTAATGCGTCAAATTTGCCCGTAAGATACCGTTTTTGGCGCCCGGAGGCCCAATATCCGGTAATAATCTGACAGGCGGCCCTATGATCCCTTCGGGTCTTTCCGGTATATTAGAAAAATCAAATTAAAATTTTTTAACTTTTTTCTTGACAAATCACTCCCAAATCTGATAAATAGGATTAAATCTAATGTTTCTCCGGAGGGGAGGGTGCGTTTTGAGGGGGAGGTTAGTTTGGGGATTGGTGGGGTGGGTGATAAACCCCCTTTTGGAAGACAGGAAATTCAAAAAGAAAGGAGGTGTTGATTGGAAAGGCGGCTGTCTGTTAGAGTAATCAGGACAGTCGTTGTTTATTACTCTTTTGAATATTCTACAGTGTTTTTGACAATTAGTTTTGGCGGAAAAAAAATTTTCGCACATAACTTTTTAGGAGGTAACTAATGAGGAAGATATTGATTCTGGCGATGGCGGCCCTGTTAGTGGTTGCCTTTGCCGTTTCCTCCTTTCCCGCCGAGACCACC
>CAZDOD010000027.1:0-22108 GCA_964506935.1 uncultured Thermodesulfobacteriota bacterium
TCGACAGGGGATAGTAGTAGTTGAATCTTCCCGTCACCCACTCGGTCATAGCCTCAACACCCACTCCCCACTGCTCGTGGTGGGAGCCCCATTCGGTCCGCCTCCTGTCATAGAAGGTGTTGAGCCCGAGGATCAGCTTATCATCCAAGATGAGGTGCCGGTATCCCAAACCAAGGTTCATCTCAAAGCCATCCTTGTCGTTGGGGGAAAATTTGGTGTTTGCAAAGAGGATATTCTTCTCACCCTGATACAGGGGCACCAAAAAATCAAACACAAAGATCGTACGGCTGTCTGTTCCCCACCGTACCCCCGGCCGGAAGTAGATAGTCCAGTCGGAGTCTTCTTCCTGTGAAGCCAGAGCCTGTCCCGAAAAGGGAGCGGCTATTAAAAGAAAAAGTACAAAACAAATTATCTTGTAAAATCGTGATGTGTTCACTTTATGCCTCCATTTCTTTAACTTAAATGAATACTCTTAATTCTCTAATTTGTAACTTATGTTAAACCTTTATAGTCCTGATTTATTGATTTCAAAATAACAAATTACTTTATAAAGAAATATTTCCCCGCCAATACGCGGGGAAAAATCCTAAATATTCTGATTGAAAGTGGTTTAAAAGTCAAGAAAATAATTATAATTATCTAATATTTTAATGTCACAATCAATAGATTTGGTGAAAGAATTTCCCACCAAAGAACAAAAAAAGGGGCTTACGAATATTTGTAAGTCCCGACATCGGTCTGATAACTGGGATAAGTTCCAATTAAGACTATCTCAGCGGATTTTCGATATAACCCCACTTGTTATTTGTCTTTACTCCGGCCAATCCTTCAGAAAAAAATTCGGCCGCCGCAAATTGCGGCTCTATGATAAATTCCCCATCTTCATTGATAAAACCATATTCGCCGTCTTCCAGAACAGCCGCCAATCCCTCATTAAATGAGGCGGCGTTTTCAAATTGCGGTTCGATGACGAAATTTCCAGAAGTATCAATATATCCCCACTTGCCATCGCTTTCTACAGCGGCAAGACCTTCGCTGAAGTACCAAGCGGAATCGAATCGGGGTTCTATCTTCATATCGCCCGTCTTATCAATAAATCCCCACAAACCTCCTACCTCTACCGCCGCATTACCTTCTGTAAAGACTTGGGCATAATCGAACATCGGCTCAACCAGCATATCCCCATCCCTTTTGATGAATCCCCATTTTTCTTTGACCTTCACAGGAGCGAGCCCCTCATGAAACGGCAAGGCCAGATCATATCTAAAATCTATGATAATATCTCCATTTTTATCGACTAAGCCGACCTTATGCTCTCCAGTTTCATTCACGATGCTAACAAGACACAGCCCCTCGGAGAAATTTCCGCTCCCCCTGTAGATAGGTTCTATCACATAATTACCCTTCGTGTCGATAAAGCCGCAAAGACCACCACTTTCAACTTGGGCGAGGCCCTCGCAAAAATCGAATGCGGCATCAAATGTGTGAGCCACGACAAAATCTCCCAATTTATTAATATAGCCGAATTTCCCTTCGAGCATGACAGGGGCCAATCCCTCCCGGAAGACACCGGGCCCGGAATAAAGCTTGGAGCGGCGGTCAAACATCGTATCTATTACCATCCTACCTGTCTTGTCGATAAATCCCCATCTGCCGTCTTTTTATACCTGTGCCAATCCTTCTGAGAATCGAGTACACGAGTCGAATTGGGGCTCAACGATGAAATTTGGTTTTACGGGATATTCAATTTCAGGTGATTTATGAGGGCCTTCACTTATGGGCGGTTTGTGTGTTTCTTTATCTGGCGAGCATCCCGAGATCAAGAAAAGCGACGCAACACATATCACATATATGTTATGTTTCATTTTCTTTACCTCTACTATCTCTTTAGCGGAGTCTGATCGCCAAGTGTCTCTTCAAGTATCTAATATCACAATTAGATAAACCGATCAAGAAAAATGACTTTTGAGATTTTTGATACGTTATTGGAAGTTAAAGTCTTGACAGAGAAGTGGCGAAGGGAGTACAAAACTATTAGGCCACACAGTGCGCTTGGTTATAATCCCCCAGCTACTGAGCCCTTACTTCCCTGGTCTTTGGAAGCTCAGCATGTAACACATGCCTTTGGTCTAACTTAAAGAGTGGCACTATTCTCGGGGGCAGGTCAAAGAGCAACACGCGCTGGGTCGTAGCCTACCGTCGCCCTGTTTGTCGCAAGGTTGACCGAAGCGTCAGAAACTCCCGCGATCGAACCTAACGCCTACTCTATCCTTCTGGCAAATGCAGCGCAAATCATACCCCCAAAGAAAGCGTCACCTTCGAAACCTCAGCAAGAGCTTTTTTTTTCTCCCCTTCTTCACCAATGACCCTGTATCCGAGTTTGGAGACCTGTTCTCTCAGTTCTTTGATATTTGTCTTTTCTGGATCAAAATCCACGAATGACTTTTCCGTCCCGAAGTTTACTTCGGCATTCTCAATGCCATCGAGTTCGTTAAGCCCGTCTTCAAGGCGCACCACACAGATAGCAATCCATGCCGGAGATGGAGAGCTTTATCTTATTTTTCGACTGCATAGCCTGCATCTTTTATCTTTTCTTCGATCAAATCCATGTCAATCGGTGTCTTCTCTTCAAAGGTAGCTTCTCCTTTTTTGAGATTAACCCTGACATCTTCGATCCCATCTATGCTTTTTAATGCCCGTGTTACCGCCATCACACAGTGCTCACAGGACATACCTGAAATTTTTATTGTCTTCATGATTTAATCACCTCGTTTTATCTTTTCCTTATAAAGTAATCATCGTTTTTTGTTTTGTCATCTCTGGCAATTATTTTGAAATTATCTTAGGCCTTAAAATTCCCCCAGCCTCTCTTTTTCAAAAACGAAAGCCATATAAAATAGACGATCAGAAAGACCGTTAGCACTGCCGAGGGAAGCGCCTCAATATTTCCCAAGAGCGTCAACGTCAACCCCGCCGAGAGTCCATAGTTTTTCATGGTGCCAAGGAGAACCAGGCTTGTCGTTTTTTTCTGTGGCACCTTAGAGATTTTGGAAACCAAGAAGATTGCAGCACCGAGGGCGAACGTTGTCGCAAAGCCTATCGATGCCGCCGGAAGAAGCGACAGGGGTTCGCTCATGATGATTTTTTTATTTACTCCCACCATGGTGTAAAAAACCACAAAAAACGACCAGTTGGTAAGCACCCCCTTTATCGGTTCTATTTTTTTATCGGCGCCGACCCTTATCAATATCCGTGAGAGTAAAAGAGGAATAGCAATCAGCTCGATGATGACAATCAAAATCTTATAGGGGTCTATGATGCTTGCGCCCAGAAACACCAGAACTATCAGCGGCATTATAATAAGGGCGCTCAAAAATCCACCGACGACGCTCAAAAGGGAAAAAGATTCTTCCCCATCTAAAAAACCGGTAAAAGGGATGACCGCAATGGCTGGCGGGACAGAAGCCGCAATGATAAATCCAACGAGAAGCGATTGGTTTGAAATCAAAAGGTGCGAGAGCAAGATAATAGATGCCCCGAGGACGCCATAGGTCATAAGGACTCCAAAAAACATCGAGCCGATGATCTTTTTTGGAGAACGGAAGATAGAAGAAGGAATCCCTATGGTCGAGAGCGTCATGACAACTGCCAGCGCGGGAATGATAACAGCTTTCGTATATTCAGCCCCCCCACTTAACACCAAGCCGAGGACAAAAGCAAAAAGGAAAATGAAATCCCTGTTTTTTAAAAGACGACTTAATTTGTCCATGTTTTTTCCAAAATTAATCCAGATTGCAACCCAAGTTTCTCTCCAGTGTGATATGATTCTTTATCGACAACCTGAGGTCCCCGTATAAAATTGTCATAGGCGCGTAAATAGGTGTCAAAGGGCTCGCCCTGATATTCTCTTATCTACTCGCCTCTGGCGCATTTAAAAGTCAGAGTCATAAAGTCAACTATAATATATAAGTGGAGGATTTTTGTTTTAAATCTATTTTTTCTCATTTTTTTACATCTCAATTTCAGTAGTGTTTTACACTTTTTATGTTTTATATTTTTAGCGCCTCGATTAAGGACTCGGCGGAAAACAACGGCGCCTTGCAGAGAAAGTCCTCGCATAGGTACGCCCTTGTCTCCCCTTTCATCTCAAGTTCTCTTAGATGAGGCGCAAGATAGTTTTTTTGCTCGTCTGTAACCTTATCGTGGAAAAAAATCACCGTTTTATGGGGGTCGAAAACGCCTCGAAGTGCCGCCAACATCTTGGTCGCCGTTTTGGATTGCTTTGCACCCACTATTACTATCTCTCGAATTTGCCCAATATAAAAGTCTATTGCCTGAAGAAGCGCCGTATATGAGACAGGCTGTTTTTTGAGTTCAACCAAAATATAGGAAAAGACCTTTTTAACGACTTCTTCATATCTACCATCCCCCGTAAGGTGAAAAAGACGGATGAGATTTTGGGCAGCAACCGCATTGCCGGAGGGGGCGGCGCCATCGAAAAAATCTTTTTTCCTGAATGGAAGATCGTCCGTTTTTTCCTCGGCAAAGAAAAACCCTCCATTATCCCTGTCAAAAAAGAGCTCGATCATCAAATCAGAGAGATTAATCGCCTTTTTTAAAAAGGCATAGTCGAACGTGGCCTCAAAGAGCTCTAAAAGACCCCAGACAAAAAACGCATAGTCCTCTAAAAAAGCAGGGTGAGCCGCCTCGCCGTCCCGATATCTCCTGATGAGCCTTCCTCTTTTATCAACCAGTTTCTTTAGAATAAAGTTTGCTGCTCTCATACCTACTTTAAGATACGATTCGTCGCCCAGTATTTGATACCCCTTTGCAAGGGCCGCAATCATCAATCCATTTTGGGCGGTCAAAATCTTATCGTCTTTCATTGGTCTTTCTCTGAGCTCCCGAATACCAAGGAGCTTCTTTCTGCTTTCTTCCAAGAAATCACTAAGCCCCTCTGCCGACATCCCTTCTTCTTCGGCAAATTCCTCTATAGACAATGGCAAATGGACAACGTTCAAACCGACTTCGAAATTTCCCACAGGATCGATTCCAAAAAAACGGCAGAACAATGCGCCCTCTTTTTCGCCTAGATGCCTTATAATTTCGTCATATTCCCAGAGATAAAAAAGCCCTTCTTTGCCTTCGCTGTCCGCATCTTCTGCGGTAAAAAACGCCTCTTCATTGGACCTCAAATCCCTCAATACATAGGCGAAAATCTCCTCGACGGTTTTTTTAAACCGATTTTCTCCCGTGACCTGAAAGGCTTCCAGATATGCGAGAGCCAGAAGCGCCTGGTCATAAAGCATTTTTTCAAAGTGGGGGATGAGCCATTTTTTGTCCACACAATAGCGGTGAAATCCAAAACCGATCTGATCAAAGATTCCACCGTTTCTCATCCTATCGAGCGTAGAAATTGCCATCGAAAGGGATTCTCTTTCTTTGGTTCTTTTGTAATACCTGAAGAGAAATGTCAGTTGGTGTGGAGTGGGAAATTTAGGGGCACTTCCAAATCCACCCCACGTACTATCGTAATTGTTCAGTAAAATCTCGTAGGCGCTATCAAACAAGCCCGAATCTATCTCAAAAGATTTTTGTTCTTTCGGATGCTCCTGAGCCAAAAAATCGAAAATGCCCTTAGCAGATTCGTTTATTTTTTCACGATCTTCCTGCCAAAGTTCAGCAATCTTAAGGAGGATATCCATAAATCCCATCATGTCTGCAAGGCTTCTCTTTGGGAAGTATGAACCAGCAAAGAATGGCACTTTATCAGGCGTCATGAATATTGAGAGAGGCCAGCCGCCCCTACCGGTCATTGCCTGACATGCGATCATGTAGATATTATCTACATCGGGCCGTTCCTCCCTATCAACCTTTATCGATATAAAATGTTCGTTGAGGATTCTGGCAACTTCGCCATCCTCAAAGGACTCGTGCGCCATAACATGACACCAATGGCAGGTGGAATAGCCAACGGAAAGAAAGATAGGTTTATTTTCATCCCTCGCTTTTTGGAATGCGTCTTTTCCCCATGGATACCAGTCAACGGGATTGGTTGCATGCTGGAGAAGATAGGGGCTCTTTTCCTGATTAAGCCTATTTTCCAAAACTAAAATCCTCTAATAATATAATAATAATTACTATTATTATATTATCACATAAAGCTTACTTTTGCAAAAATAACCAGATAAGTTATGGGATATAGTGATGTTTTGCTTGACCGCTTTATAACTGTGGAATCTGAAATCACAACAGGAATGCAGGCAGAAGAGAGATAGCAATCAAAATAATCATAGCTTTAAAGAGTTAATCATACTTAAGAGAAAATAAAAGATTGGACCTTCTATAATGTCTTGTATATTTTCATTCTAATAAAAAAACAGCCACCTATTTACTAAATAAAGTGGCTGTTTTTATTGAGGTTCTTGGTAGCGGGGCTAGGATTTGAACCTAGGACCTTCGGGTTATGAGCCCGACGAGCTACCAGACTGCTCCACCCCGCGATCAAAGGTTATTTTAACAAAATCAGAATCGTATGTCAAGTGGAAAACAAAATAAAGATGGTATCACTACTTTATACTTGATAGATGAGTGAAACAAGATGGATAGATTGATGGTCTAATGGTCATGACTTTATGTAACAACCCGCGCAGAGAAATCACAACGGGGAAACAGGCCGTGATCGATTCATCGAAAAGAAAAGGTGTTTATAAATCAAAGCCTAAGATAGTAATTTTCCCTTGAAAATATTTTATGGATTCCTAAAAAATTGATACTAATACACAAAAGGAAAAAGATTATATTCAATCCATTTTTTATATAGTTTTTTTCTTGACTTATTTTCAAATTTAATATAGAATGAAAAATTAGTGTTTTTTTCTTTTTTAGGAGGGGGATTCCCCTCTATTTTCGGTTAACCTTTTTAGTTATAAATAGATAAACCAAATCCCACAAGGAGGAACCTGACAATGGACTGTCAAACCGTAAAGGCCGGAACCGACTGCATATTCATGACGAAAGATGGATGCAGCTTCAACGGAGGGAAGTGCCATCCGATAATTGAGGCGTGCGAAGGTTGCGCCAAGATAATGGAATTGCCTTCGGGAAAATATTGCTCCGCCTCCCCGGATCCCCAAGTGAAGTGGATCAGGGGATTTTGCAATCTGGCAACCCATATCAAAAACGGAGTTAAGATCGAGGTCGAAAAGATCAATCCCCTCAAGGCCTCAAAGAGGGCGGCAAAAAGGGCGGGTGTGTCCGCGTAATAAAGGCTTTAAAACACACACTTTGCCTAAAGTCTCAAAAAAGGTCGGCTCAAAAAAGTCCGGCCTTTTTTATTTAACCTCCCCCTCCCCCTTAAAAAATCTTCCCGCCGTCTCAATAAATGCCTCCCTATCTCTGGGAGATAAGATGACCTTTGTTCTTTTTCCCTTAAGCGTGATCCTGACCAACCCCGAGAGTGAGGAGTTGAGCCTTAGAGCAAATCCGGATATACCCGAGAACACGGAAGCGGGTCTTATATCCTGAATATTTTCCCATGCGAATTCAACGTCATATAAGACACCCATCACCCTGATGCCCGACTGTGTCTGTATAATATATCTCGGAAAATATGGGGCAAGAAAGAAGAAAAGCCAAACTATCGGTAAAAATCTCACTTTCTCGAAATAGAGGGAGCCGAATAGCCCCGTAACTCTCGCATCGAGGTCTCCTTTCGCCTTAAAATAGAGTGAAGTGAAGACTATAGCCATGACACCCACACCGAAGGCAAATCCGTAGAGAAAATTACCGATGATACCCAGGACAAACGCAACAGTAGATAGATATATAACGGCCATAAGCCCCTGGAAGACCCAGTTTACCGAGGCCATCAGGCTTCCGGGGAGTATGCCGTAGATGAAGACTGTATCGATAACAAAGATGATAATGAAGAAGATAACCATAAAAACAAAGAAGGGTGTTGAAAATGATCCCTTCCCGCCGTATTTGTCGGGATTTCCCTTTCCATCGAAATGGGTGGGGATTTGATCCGGAATCATGGGATAGACGATGATGCCCAAAAGGATTACGACAATAACTATGACGAGAGCCGGAAGGTGCTTCCTTATGACTTTTAAAAACATAATAGATTCCTATTCACAATATTTCTCGTCGATCGAGCACGCCTTCTCGAAATATTCACGGGCGCTGCCATTATCGCCGAGTATCTCGAGGATTACGCCGATATTATAATAGACCGCCCCGCTATTGGGATTTATCTTTGATGCCCTAGTCAGGTCTTTTACGGCCTTGTCGTACTCTTTTTTATTGGCATAAAGGAGGCCCCGACAAAATAGTGCGTCAAAATAATCGGGTTTCAACTCTATCGCCCTATCATAGTCTTTTTTAGCCTCTTCATAACGCTTGAACCTGTCAAAGAGATATCCCCGCCGAAAGTATGCCTCGAAGTAATCCGGATTTTTAATCAATGCGGAATTGTAATCTGCAAGTGCGTCTTTATATTCATGGAGGTCCTCATAAATCCTGCCGCGCCAGACGTAGACCGAAGGGTCGTTGGGATTCTGTGATAAATATCGGGAGAAATCGGAGATCGCTTTATAATAGTCCTTTGTCATCTTTCTAAGGAGTCCCCGATAGAGATATGCCTGAGACATATCGGGGTCGAGCTCGATCGCCTTTTCGATATCATCCAGTGCGCTCTCTATCTCCCCCCACTTCGTATACACCCTCGCCCTCGAGATATAGTGTGCCGGAACTTGGGGCTCCATTCCGATACAGATATTATACCATGCCAGGGCCCCTTCCCTGTCCTCCCTTGCGAACGCCAGATCGCCGTGTGCGCTGATTGCGGGGATATATTTGTTGTTCCTCTTGACCGCCTCGATTAGGTCCTGCTCGGCCATGTCGAGCTCCCCCACACCAATATACGCAGCGCCCCGATAGGTCAGTGCCTTATAGCTCTCGGGATCGTTTGGGGAGAGTTCGAGGATATGTGTATATCTCTTTATGGCCTCACGGTAATCTTCCTCACTATATGACTTTGTGGTGTCACTCCAGATATTCTCGGACTCAAAAGAAAATAGGGAAGATGGATAGAGTGTGATAATGATGGATATCAAAAACGGCAAGACGGATTTTATAGGGGGAGTCTTAAATCCCACAGTTTTCTCCTCTCTGTATCATTGTATAAATTATCACATCGAAATAGACTTGTCAAAAATGCTTTTTTATGATTAGCTATTATTTTGAAATACTGTAAGCCCAGGTTCGGTTCGTTAAAGCAGGCCATTTTCCCTAAACGAGATTTAAAACACTTCGGAGTCATGAATGAAAAAACTATTTCCCGACCTTAAATTTTCGCTCCTCCTATGCCTCTTTTATGTATTTGCCTTGTTTTTTTTGGTCAGCTTCTTTGGATTCTCGGGATCTCAGGGGTTGGTTATCATCGTCAGCACCACGGTGCCGGCCCTTGCCGTTATAATGATATCCGCCGGCGTGAATAAGATACCCTTCCTCGAAGCCATGGGCTGGGGGGATATCAAAAAGGATAAAATCCTGCCGATAGTTCTAATGACGATCTCGCTTTCGATCCTCATAAGTGAAGTCGATAACATCATGGCCGAATATCTCATCTCCTCCGCCCAATATGAGAAGTATCTATTACAACTGATGAAGCTCTTCCCGAAGGATCGCCCGGGAGACCTTATCATTTCGGTTTTGACGGTTGCGGCGATCGGCCCATTTGTGGAGGAGGGGGTGTTTCGCGGCGTAATCTTTAAGGGGATAGCATCCAACATGGGAAATAGTGCGGGGATTTTCGCCTCATCGCTCCTCTTTATGGTCATCCACCTAAATCCCGTGCAGTTTCCGGGGGCGTTGATCCTCGGGATTATTTACTCGATCCTGCTATCCCGAGGCTATAAGACCTCGGACACATTTATCGCCCACGCCGTTCACAACTCCATATCGCTTATATTTCTCCTCGGCTTCATCTACATGCCGGGCATGTCCATCTCCAACGCTGTCAGTATAAGCCACGTGCCGATATGGCTCATTGCAATAAGCACACTGGTATTTATCATTTCAATAAGATATCTCTTGAGAAACGATACGTGAAGATCGGGCCATTTGAGTTCAACCTTCGCGAGCTCTCGGGATCGATGGGCGATTTCGGGACTTTACTCCCGCTCGTCGTCGGCTACATAACGATATGTGGGATGAATCCATCGGGGATATTGCTGATGATCGGGCTTGCCAACATCGTGACCGGCCTCATATACCGCCTGCCGATGCCGATTGAGCCGATGAAGGTACTGGCGATCGTCGCCATAGCGGGGGCATGGGCGCCCGAGAAGGTCTACACATCTGCCCTCGTGATGGGCGTCATATGGTTACTTTTTGGGCTGACCGGAGCGATGACATACATCGCCCGCCTGACGCCCAAGTCGGTCATCCGCGGGATCCAGCTTTCGCTCGGGGTGCTTTTGGCCGTCTTTGGGATCAAGATGATCAGCTCTTTTTGGGTCTTGGGCTTAGTAGCAATAATCATCGTGATTGTGCTTCGTGAGAACCGTTATGCTCCGGCCGCTGTCGTCCTTGTCGTGTTGGGCGTTGTAATCATGGGATTCCGGGGGGAGCTCTCCGACGTAGGCGGGTTTTCGTTCTCCATCCCTCCAATGACGATGATAGACTACAAGTTGATCTGGCCGGTCCTCGTCGAGGGGGGATTCGCCCAGATCCCGCTTACGGCAACAAACGCAGTGATCGCCACATCGAGCCTGATTTCGTCATACTGGCCCGAAAAACCCGTCCCTGAGAAGAAACTATCGCTCAACATGGGGGTAATGAATATCATCCTCCCCTTCTTCGGGGGGATGCCCCTGTGTCACGGGGCGGGCGGGCTTGCGGGACAGTACTACTTCGGCGCACGAACCGGCGGGACCAATATCATCGAGGGCGTAATCGAGATAGGTCTGGGGCTGTTTCTGGCGACGGGGATCGCAATTATCTTCTCGAAATTCCCGTCTGCAATCGTCGGTGCAATGATGTTTCTCGTCGGAATTGAGCTGGGAAAATTCGCAAAAGACATTCGACTGAACCTCGATCTCATCCCGACGGCGGTAACCGTGGCGGGATCGGTGATATTTAATATGGCGGTGGGCTTCGGCGCGGGGCTGATTATCCACTACGCTCTTATTCGGACGATTCAGAAAAAAGACAAATCCCCTACCCCCGATTGAGTTTTTTTGCCGATTTGATTTTCAATCTCCGGGTATCTAAAAAAATAAGATTACAAAGATGCGGCCCGACCGATTACGATAAATATCACCAATTATCTAAAGCAAAGGCTCAAGCGGGCATTCAGAACACAGGGGGTCTTTGGGACGGCAGTATTTTTTACCCACCGCCACAAACAGGGCGTGATATTCGTTGAAGAGCATTACATCTTCGGGGAGGTTTTCCATGAAAAGCGACTGGAGGTCGTTGTATGTAGCGTCCTCAGATGCGAGCTTGTGTCTCGCCAGCACCCTTTTGGTGTAGACATCGATGACAAAGGCGGGCCTTTCGCCCGCATAGAGGAGGATGCTGTCCGCCGTCTCCGGCCCGATCCCCGATACAGAAAGGAGTTTTGCCCTGACATCGGAAAGCCCCCCCGAAAGCGAAGAGTCAATATCTCCGCCGTGGTTTTCGGTCAGAAAATCTATATAGTTCTTGAGACGCTTTGCCTTGACCCTAAAGTAGCCCGATGGACGTATGATCTCGGATAGGTCTTCTTCGGAAATCGAATCTATCCCCTCAGGCGTAAGCCTCCGCTTTTCTTTGAGATTTTTGAGGGCGGACTCGACGTTTTTCCAGTTGGTGTTCTGCGTGAGGATTGCACCGACTGCGATTTCAAACTTGGCGAAGGGTGAGGTGGAATCGGATACAGGCCACCAGCCCTGCGGCCCAAAATGACGATACAGGAGGTGATACATCTCCATCAATTTATTTTTGTCGTCAAGAGACAAGACTTACTTTCTACTATCCTTCTTCATAAAAAAAGGGCCTCCCTCGGCCCAATGATCTGTTCACACGTCCTGATTTTTTATCTGCCAGTCAATCGGTCCCAAAAAAGCTTATCAACATAAAAGCCCCCCTTCCCCGCTCATGCCTTCTCGACGGTAAAATCACCCGTCTGTGGGTTGAAGATAAGAGTGTACTTCGCTTCGTTGTTCCTGTCTTTGAACTCGGCCCTGTTGTTGGTGTTGGTCTTGGCCTCGTTAAGAATCATCTTCAGGTATTCTTTCTTGTCGCTGTTATCATTAAAGAACTTCAGCTCTTCAATACCCTTTTCGTCACCCTTAAGCTTCATAAATCATCCCAAAGTTTTTTTCAAGGTTATCAAAATGGTCGGGCTATGTCAATACTTATGGAATCTTTACCGCCCCAATTTGAATTTAGAGGAGAGTCAAGAAAGATAAAATATGTGCCCGAAAAATTTTACGTTGAGAGTAATCCAATAAACACAAAGGTGTATTCTTTAATACAATATCCCGGATCACGTAACTATTACGAAGCGGAAGCAATAAATAAAAAATGGGGCATGCACCCCATTTTTTTGAAAATAGTTTTTTGCTTCACTCCAAATAGCTTGTGTTGATATCTATATCCGCCTGGGAATAGAGTCGATTGAGAAACTTTCCATAGGCCTCAAATTTCTTTATCGCCAGTGCCGTCCTCGTGTAATATTCCCTGTCGTCGGGTGTTAAATCATCGAGATTTCCTACATCCAAACCCTGAAATTCTATCACAGACAATACTTCCCTGTCCGAGACCTTTACCGAATCCCTGATTATGTTTCTCATCTTTTCTATTATCAATTCATCCCTTACCAGCGACTCGTATTGCGCTTCGTTAAGGCCGTTATACCTCAGGACCTGGGTGTATAACTCATAACTGAAATCCCCGTTTTCCTGAAAATATGGCGTCAGGGCGATGAGTTCGGCGATCTCCTCGTCGCTCACGGGGACGTTGAGTTTCCGGGCGTATTTCAACTCGAGGATCGTGTCAATTTGATTATTCAAGACCGTCTTTTTCAGATCAAGCCCCTTTATTTCTTCGTCCGTCAGATCCTCGCCATATTTTTCCCTCAACGCTTCCAGTTCCCTTAAGAATGCGGATGAGAAGTCATCGGGTGTAATGATCATGTCATCCACCTTGGCCACGTATCTATCTCTGTCATCTTCCCTGAAAGTCGTCAAAATTCCGAAACCCACGATGAAACTCAAGGCTACGGTTATAAGGAGCGCCTTGATCCACCATGATCTGGCATGCTTTCTCATGATGTTTAGCATTTTTTAACCTCACTGAAAAAATCAGACAAGACTTTATTTACCAGAGGTAAGTTCAAAATGCAATACTTTTTTAAGTATACGAATTTACTTGATATAACTGAAAAATTTATTATATAATCCGAAAAGTAAAAAATCACCTCTCTTTCGATAATATTATCGGAGCTACTGATGGCTTTCAATTCCCTTTTCAGTGTTATATCGAACGACCTATCGATAGACCTCGGTACTACAAACATACTCGTATACCGAAAGGGAAAGGGCATAGTGGCCGATGAGCCTTCCGTCGTGGCGGTAAAGGAGAACAGCCGCGGTGACAGGAAGATCATCGCGGTGGGTACAGAGGCCAAGTTGATGCTTGGTCGCACACCCGAAACCATCACGGCCATCAGGCCCTTAAAAGACGGTGTCATAGCCGATTTTGAGATCTGTGAGCACCTGCTCAGGCACTTCATCGCCAAGGCGAACACCAAGCGCTCCCTCATGCGCCCCAGGGTGATCATCTCAATTCCTTCTGGCATCACCCCGGTCGAGAAAAGGGCCGTAGTAGAGTCGGCCTCCACAGCAGGGGCAAGGGAGGTCTACCTTATAAAAGAGCCTATCGCCGCCGCCATTGGTGTGGGTCTTCCGATATCTGAACCATCCGGAAATATGATAATTGACATCGGGGGCGGCACCACGGAAGTGGCGGTGATTTCGATGAATGGGATCGTCTACACGGAATCGGTCAGGGTCGCCGGAGACAAGATGGACGAGGCGATCATAATGTACCTCAAGAGGAAATATAATTTCCTTCTGGGGAAAAGTTCCGCCGAAAAAGTCAAAATGGATATAGGGTCGGCGCTTGTCGAGGATGACAACAGGAAGATGGATGTGAAAGGGCGTGACCTTGTGAGCGGCATCCCAAGGACCCTCACGACATCGTCAACAGAGATAAACGAAGCCCTGAGCATACCGATAAACACCATATTGGATGTCGTAAGAAACGCCCTCGAAAACACACCCCCGGAACTTGCGGCGGATTTTGTTGACAGGGGTATCGTCCTCTCCGGCGGTGGGGCCTTAATCCACAATATAGATAGGCTGTTGAAGAGAGAGACCGGACTCCCCATAATCATCGCCGACAATCCGCTCTCGGTGGTCGTTCTGGGGTGCGGAAGGGCACTCGATGATCCCGACCTCTTAAAACTCGTGGCGACACCGGGTAGATAACGGGAGATTGAGACACCAAGATCTACTATGATGGGAATGGTTTCCTAAAAGTAAAAAAACCTTATGAATTTCACACCCTTTTTTTATCCCCTTTTTCTAATCCTGAATTGAATGAGATACTTCAGCCGATATAAGGGTGTCGTGGTCGGTTTGATACTCCTTTTGATCTCCTCACTTTTTATCGTCACCCATAAAGCCGACGGCACTACAAAAGCCCAGGTCAGGAAGGTATTCCTCACCATCCTATCCCCCGTCCAGATGCTCCTCGAATCCTTTGCTGGCGATGTGGTCTCTATTTGGGATCACTATATTTATTTGAGTGACAAGAGCTACGAGAACGAGGAGTTAAGAAGCCTCCTCGATAGAATCTCCGCAAAATACGATAGCCTAGAGACCCGCTATGCGGAGGCCGAAAATAAGAATAAGAGGCTTGAAGAGATCTTAGGTTTCTCCGAGGAGGTGCCGTTTGATTTCGTACCGGCGAGGGTGATCAGCATGGATCCGGCGATATACTCCGACACCATCATTATCGACAAGGGTGCGAAAGACTCGATCGTCCCCGATATGCCCGTTATTTCGGTTTCGGGTATCGTTGGGATCATACTGGTCGTCTCGGAAAATTCTTCGAGGGTCATGCTCATAAACAACAAGAACTGCCGGGTAGACGTCATAGTCCAAAACAACAGGGCCAGGGGCATCTTGGAGGGCTCCGCGGGGGGGATCGTAAGGCTCTCGTACGTGGATAAAAAGGAGGATATAAATCCCGGTGACGTCGTGGTCACATCGGGGATGGACGGCTTTTTCCCGAAGGGGATGCCGGTGGGAGAGGTCCTCGAAGTTAAAAAGCCCGACTATGGCATATTTCAGGAGATAATCGTCACGCCTGAGGCCGAACTCGGAAACCTCGAAGAGGTCCTGATAATTGTCAGATAAGTTTAAATTTTTTTCTTGAGATAGCATGGGCGCAAAAAAAATCCTCGTGATGGGCGGCAGGGGGCGGCAGTTTTTCGATTTTCTCCTGTTTGTCCCACTGGGCCTTTTGGCCTTGATCGCCCAGGGGATAATACCCGATATATGGGGGGTGAGGATAGAGTGGTTTCTCATAGTAATCATATATGTGGGAATCTATAAATCCCTGTGGGCGGGTGTCCTCATCGCCACAATCCTCGGGCTCTCCCTCGATTTCTACTCCGGCACTAACTTCGGTGAGGGGCTCTTTTCGGCATATTTCGTCATAGGTGCCGCCAGAATCGTATCAAGCATGATCTACGCCGACAAGACCCCGATTCAATTTGTCTGCGTATTTGTGGTCATAATGGGCCTCTATGCAATCCTCTCCCTGTTTTTTCTGTTATTGGGATTCTATGTGGGACCATTCGGCCACTTTTTATACACGGCCACCTTCTCGTCTGTTGCATCCGCCGCCGTGGGCGTTTTGCTTTTGAAGTTTTTGAAGCTGATCGATCCCGACAGGGGGGGATACTATCTTACAAGGTTTATGGCCGAGGAGAGGGAAATTCCTCTGATATAGTAAAAGAATATGAAGGGTCTTATAATAAAGAGGTCCGAACCCGCGAGGGTAATAAGGACCGGCGTCTTGAGCATTCTGGTTGTAGCGGCGTTTCTCGTGTTGACTGCGAGGCTCGCATACCTCCAGCTATTTTTGGGCAATACCTTTCGCGCGATCAGCGAAGACAACCGGATAAGGCTGGTGAAGATACAGGCGCCGAGAGGAGTGCTTTTGGATCGCCACGGGAGGGTCCTGGTGGACAGCCGTGCGTCTTTCGACGTGGTCGTGGCCGAAGAATTCACGGAAGACCTCGATGCAACCTTTATAAAAATATCGGATCTCTCAGGCATCGAGCTTGATGAGATGAAAGACTCTTTTGATCGGGAAAAGGATAAGAATCCCAAATTTCGTCCCGTCACGGTGGCGAGGGACATCTCAAGGGACAGCATGGCCCCCCTGATTAGCCGAATCTTCAGGGTCGATGGTGTCACCCTCGAGGCAAGGCCGGTCAGGAACTACGTGTATGGCCCTTTGGCCCCCCACGTCTTCGGGTATCTGGGTGAGATCGGAACAAAAGAGCTCGAGAGCAAAGAGTATCGCGGCTACGAAATGGGCGACATTATCGGGAGGAGCGGTGTCGAGGAGGCTTGGGATAAGGACCTCAGGGGATCGGACGGAGGCGTCCAAATGGAGGTCGACTCTTCCGGGAGAGAGCTGAATGTACTGGGGAAGCTTGAGCCGATGTGCGGGAACAACCTCGTCCTCACAATCGACTTCGAGCTTCAGGATTTCGTGATGGGGATCTTCGAGGAAAAGGGATATGCGGGATCGGTCATCGCCATGAACCCGCAGAATTTCGAGATACTCGCCATGGTCTCCGCGCCGGGTTTCGACCCCGAAGTGTTCGCCCGCGGTATCACAAAGGAGGAGTGGAATAAGTTGGTAAATCACCCGCGGCACCCGTTGGAAAACAAGTGCATTTCGGGACAGTATCCCCCCGGCTCGACATATAAACTCATAACCGCCGCGGCCGGGTTGCAGGATGGGGTCATCGATGAAGACACCTCTTTCAACTGCCCGGGGTATTTCTCTTTCGGCAGGCGCTCCTTTTCCTGCTGGAAGGCGGGGGGTCATGGAAAAGTAAAGATCCACGAGGCATTGGTCGAGTCATGTGACGTCTTCTTCTATAACGTGGGAAACATTGTTGGTATAGACAGGCTCTCATTCTACGGCGAGACTTTCGGCCTCGGCACGCTATCCGGGATCTCGCTCTCCAACGAAAAGCCGGGGATAAATCCCTCAACCCCGTGGAAGGAGGACTACTTCGGCCTCCCGTGGTACAAGGGCGAGACGATCTCGTGTGCCATCGGCCAGGGGTATAATCTCGTTACCCCGCTTCAGCTCCTGTCTGCCTTCTCGGCCCTCGCCAACGGCGGAATCCTCTACGAGCCGAAAGTAGTAAAAGAGGTTCAGAGCCCTGGGGGTGTCCCCATAGAGAAATTTGAAAGCATAAAGAGGTGGGATATCGCCGTCTCGCCTGAAAATATCGAGATACTAAAGAGGGGGCTTTACGGCGCCGTAAATGAGACGGGCGGAACGGGCTGGAGGGCGAGGATTTCCGATGTGGAAGTCGCCGGCAAGACAGGGACCGCACAGGTCATAGAGGGGGGGGTGAGCGGGAGCTATCTCCCATACGAGCTTCGAGACCATGCGTGGTTCGTCTGCTTCGCCCCCCTCGAAGACCCCGAGATTGCCGTCGTGGTGCTGGTGGAGCACGGCGGGTTCGGCGGCTCCGTCGCATCACCTATCGCGGGAGAGGTGCTTAAAAAATACTTCGAGCTCAAGGGGGAAAGGTCGAGATGAAAAGAGACCTAATAAAGCGCCTCGATATATATATCCTTTCGACGGCCCTGATACTCGTCGTAATCGGGATACTTAATCTATACTCAGCCTCCCGAACGGAAGGGCTCTCGTCTGTCCCCGTATATATAAAACAGCTATACTGGGTCGGGATCGGGCTTTTCGCAATGGCGGCGGCCACTTTTTTGGACTATCGCTTATTTGAGAAGTGGGCATATATTATTTATTTCCTGAACATCTCGCTCCTCGTCCTACTTATTTACTTCGGCGATCGCACAGGCAATGTGACAAGGTGGTTCACCTTCGGTTTTTTCTCACTACAGCCGTCCGAGTTAATGAAGATATCTCTAATCCTCGCTATCGGATGCTACATCTCCCGCCACATGCCCGATGAGGGGTTGAGGGTACGGGACCTCATAGTCCCCTCCATAATGGCCGCCGTCCCGGTGCTCTTAATAATGATGGAGCCCGACCTCGGCTCGGCCGGCCTCATCGTGCTCATCTTCTCTACCTTGATCATCTCAATCAAGATGAGGCCCAAGACCCTCGTAAGCATGATCCTTATTGTCGCCCTCTGCCTGCCGCCGGGCCTCTATTTCGGGTGGGGATATCTAAAACCATATCAGAAGCAGAGGATCATGGCGTTTTTGAATCCGGAGCTCGATCCTCTGGGTTCGGGCTATCACATAATCCAGTCCAAGATCGCGGTCGGGAGCGGGAGGTTTTTTGGAAAGGGATATCTGGGTGGTACCCAGAGCCAGCTCAAGTTCCTGCCTGAGCAGCACACCGACTTCATCTTCAGCGTCTTCGCCGAGGAGTGGGGCTTTATAGGATCGATGATATTATTGGGGCTTTTTGTCTTTCTGATACTTCGGGGCCTCATTATTGCTAGGGAGGCAAGGGGATCATTCGGCCAGATCGTCGCCCTCGGAATATCGGCAATGTTTCTATGGCAGTCATTTGTCAATATCGGTATGGCAACGGGGATATTCCCGGTCGTGGGGATACCGCTCCCATTCCTGTCTTACGGGGGGTCGTCTCTTGTGACGATGCTCACGGGGGTCGGATTACTCCTAAATATCCAAATGAGGAGACATATCTTCTGATGAGTCCAGATATATCATACAGGATATTGGACCACACCGCCGATTTGAGGATAGAGGTCACAGGTAAGGGGATCGAGGGCCTTTTTGTCTCCTCGGCCGAGGCACTGACGGATCTTTTGGTCGATATCAATTCGGTTGATACAAAGTATAATATAGAGGTCTCGGCGAATGGGGACAACAGGGGCGAGCTCCTTGTGGATTTCTTGAGGGAATTACTCTTCCTCTTTTCGGTTAAGGGGAAAATATTTTCAAAATTTGATATAATGGAGCTTTCCGATAAAAAGACAACCGCACGCTGCTTCGGCGAGGATTTCGACCCGAAGAGGCACGAATTGAAAATCGAGATCAAGGCGATAACATATCACGGCCTCGAGATAACAGAGGACGGGAAAGATTTTCGGGTATCGATAATCTTTGACGTGTAGTGTTTTTAAAAGATTTGGGAAAGATATGGATATTAAACTCAAAAAAATAGACGATTACCGCTGGGAAATACCCCGCGAGGGGAAGATGAGGGTCAGCGGGCTGATATTTGCCGACGATGTGATAATGGAGGACATAAAGCGCGACGAGGGCCCGGTGCAGGTCGCAAACGTTGCAACGCTCCCCGGAATCATCAACAATTCCCTCGCCATGCCGGATATGCACTGGGGCTACGGTTTTCCGATAGGCGGTGTGGCGGCCTTCGATATGTCGAGCGGCGTGATCTCGCCCGGAGGCGTCGGATACGATATAAACTGCGGATGCAGGCTTATTCGGACGGAGCTATCCGAAAAGGACGTCCTCCCGAAGATAAAGGAGCTGATAGCAGCCCTCTTTCGCGCAATCCCATGCGGTGTAGGATCAAAGGGGAGGGTTAAGCTAAGAGGGGCCGAAGAGAAAAGGGTCCTTAAGATCGGCTCCCGCTGGGCGGTCGAGCAGGGGATGGGGACCGAGGAGGATCTATTCCGCACTGAAGACGGCGGGGCGATGGATGGTGCCGACCCCAACTCCATATCCGATCGGGCGCTCGAGCGAGGAAAAGACCAGCTCGGGACGTTGGGTAGTGGAAACCATTTTCTCGAGGTCAGCGTAGTAGACGAGATATACGATGACAGGGTCGCAGCCACCTTCGGCCTCTCGACAGGGGGGGTTGTCGTCCAGATACATTCGGGATCAAGGGGACTGGGATATCAGATATGCGACGACTTCATAAAAGTCTTGGGCAAGGTCACGGAAAGGGAGGGTATAGAGATCCCCGACCGCCAGCTCGCCTGCGCCCCCATAGCGTCGGCCGAAGGTAAGAGATACTTTGCGGCGATGGCATGCGCCGCAAACTACGCATGGGCGAACCGCCAGATCATGATGCACTGGACGAGAGAGGTCTTCATGAAGTTTTTCAGCGCATCGCCAAGAGACCTAAAGATGAACCTCGTCTACGACGTCTGCCACAACATCGCCAAGTTCGAACGGCATCTGGTCGAGGGGAAGGAGAAAGAGGTATGCGTCCACAGAAAGGGCGCGACGCGGGCGCTCCCGCCGGGACACAGTCTCCTCCCCGACGTATACAAGGGTGTCGGACAACCCATCCTGATACCCGGGGATATGGGGACGGCATCCTATGTCTGCGTGGGCACACAAGGCGCCGTAAATGAGACCTTCGCCAGCACGTGTCACGGTGCGGGGAGGGTAATGTCTAGAAAGGCCGCAAAGAAGGTGGCACAGGGAAGGTCGATAGCGAGGGAGCTTGAGGATCGGGGCATATTCGTCATGGCGGTCGGGAAAAACGCCCTCGCAGAAGAGATACCCGAGGCATACAAGGATGTCGACAGGGTCGTCGATGTCGTCCACAACGCCGGCCTCTCCAAAAAGGTGGCGAGGCTCAGGCCGATTGGGGTTATCAAGGGGTAGAAAATTAGAAAATATTCCATGATATATTTTAAAACTCAATAAATATGGAATTAGGAGACGAAAAAGAAAAAGCTATAAAATTCGCTAAGGAAAATTTAATTAATCCTGATGGGATACTAAACTATGGAGAATTAGACATTGATACAATAAACATTATAAATGAAACTTTTTTTGAAATGATTAATATTTTTGGAGTTAAACTCGATGCAATTGGAATAGAAGCAAACTTAGAAGGATACGGAAGAAGGCTAAACGTTTCAGATATACGAAGAGAAAAGGAAAAACAAGAAGTACTCGATAGTTTTAATAAAAGTGGTTCTTGGGTACGTAGTTGGTCTGATAATAAATTATTTGGTGCTTTTTTTAAGGAGGAATTGTGGAAGAATGACACTAAAAGATTAAAAGAAGAAATGGAGAAAGCATTTGAAACAGGATGGCTAAAACATAAAGATATTAAGACTGTAATAATTCATGAGTATGCTCATTGTTTATATTTTTTAAAAAAAGTAGGAGAAGGAGAAGTAGGTAGTTTTTACGTTGAAGTAAGTAATCTTCTTGGTGGTTGTTCTCTCAGTCTGATAGATTCTAAACGATTCTGTCTTATTTCTGAATTATTGGGAAAATATATTTGTTTTGAAAATCCCCCTCAAGAATTTTGGGCAGAGATAGTTGCTTGCTATTACTACGATAAAAACAATGATAAAGAAAAAATCCTTAGCAATGAAATATATACTAAAACAGAAAGATTATTGGATAAAGTTCGTGTTCGTTGCAATATGTTAAGATAGGAATGGGATTATAAGATTCATAACCCAGATCAAGATAGATTGCGAGATGAGAGGGGGTAACACTCCAATTAATAATTATATTTTTTAACATATCCTTGATAGGAGTAATACTATGAAAGCCACGGGTAGTCTTACTGTAGGAAATTTTCCAAAGGTTGCGGCCGCAAGATACGGCGACCGCGAGGCGTTATTGTGCTCGATGACGGGCAGAAGGTTCTCATATAAGAATGTAAATGAGCGCACCAACCGACTCGCAAACGGTCTTCTCTCACTCGGACTGAAAAAGGGGGACGTCTGCGCCTTCCTCTCTTACAACCGGGCGGAGATAGTTGAGATATACTTCGCCCTCGCAAAGATCGGGGTATTGGGGATACCCCTCAATTACCGCTTGGCTCCGGCCGAGATGACCGA
>CAZDOD010000028.1:0-22104 GCA_964506935.1 uncultured Thermodesulfobacteriota bacterium
TTTTTGGTGCCCCGACAAAATTTTCGATTAAGTATCAGCTGAATTTTTTGGAGGACGGCGACAGAATACGCATCTTGACCCTAACGACAAAAGATCAGCAGCCCAGTGTGGCAGATGTCGGGATAAAGAGACTTTCCGTCGAGATTCGCCGTTCAGGTTCAAACTATTTCGAAATCTGGGGTTATGTCGACTCGGATGGGACATCATACTACTATGAATACTCTACTACCTCATGGACGTCCAACGGGACGGACTTCGTCAGGACAATTACTCCGGATTCGTGGTATGTCCAAATCGTTACGATCCACCCCGGAACCCAGAAAATAGAGCTTTCGACCGAGGATGTATCGAGCGGGAATGTCCGCACGGCACAGACAAACAACAAGATCTACAGGGACGGAGATGACTGGTGGTGGTATCTGGGCGATGTATTTACCAACATTCATTTCGGCAGACTAAAGCTCGACTACATCTATGTCGAGGATATAAAAAAGAGGTGTCACTGGTCTGCTCTCAACTCCTTTACTTCTGACGGGAGGATAAAGAGCGGATTTGACGGTTCTTATGTCACAGCCGTAAATGATCTTACGATAAGGTACCGGGGGTCTTACACCGTAAAAAACGACATCCTATCTTTTGTGCCTCTGAGGGATTCTTTTTCTGTCCTAAACGATATCGGGAGGCGGGATACTACCTCTGTCTCTTACTCGCATCAGATATTTCTCGATGGAGAAGATTTATCATCTGCCGTCGAAAAATGGGAGGTCAGCTACGATGAGGACTGGTTTACAAAGCGTGTGAGCATAACATTGAGGGAAAATTCCATCCTTCGAGAAAAATCCCCCTATTTTTTTGGAGACGAGAATTTTTACGATCCCAGGATAGAAGTTTTTGTCGACGAGGAATCGATCGGGCAGTTTTACTGGGAGAATTCCGGAGAAGAGATAAAAAGCGGGGATTATCAAAGCGATATCAACGGAAGGAGCAAGACAGCCCTTTTGGATAGACCTTTCTCCGAGTTGATAACAAAGTCCTTCTCTGAGGATATCTCCAAGAGAGAACTTGTTGAAGACCTCGCCTTGACAGTTCCGGTTCTGTGGAAAATCACAGATACGATTATTCCCGCAAGTACCTACAGCGTAAGAGAATCATCTCCGATCGAGATAATCAGGGAGGTGGTGGAATCGGGGGGTGGGAGGCTTTATTCAGATAATGAGGACAACCTCATAATCGACTATAAGGATTATGAGACAGAAGGAAAAGGCCCTGCACTTTCTCTGCGTACATCTGATGTCATCCAGACAGGTTATGAGCTCAGTATCCCCACAGGAGAGAATTCGGTCGATGTGGAGGGCTATGATGATGAGGAGGCATACGGGAGGTGGCCGGTGGTTCGGCTCTTCGCATCCAAGTCGAGCCTCAAATCAGACGGTCACGATTCTCTTGTCCTTACGGCGTGGTGCTATAACCCTAATGGGGATCTCAACGATGTAGAGGAGATAATAGATGAGCAGAGGACTCCGTCAGATCCACACACGATCAGCACCGAAAAGACGATAAAGCGGGTAATAGGGATCTGGGAAGACGATATGGGATCCCACGGTGATCTAATTGAAGGCCCATATGAAGTGGAGGGATCAAGGATCACGACGAAAGGCGATATGGCGAACATCTTACATCTCATCTCCTATGTGGGGGGTGATACGTGTTCGTTCTCCGTAGACCATCTTGCTGATGTGGAGGAGCCCGATGTCCTGATTGAAGGTGGTGTGGCCCGGACGACTTTAAGGGCGTCATCCGGCGGCGGTGGATTCATAACCGTCACGGCTACATTCCGTGGTCAGACCGATTCATTGGTAATAACCTTGGCGGATCCAAAGATAGGTTCAATCGATGGATGGGCCGATCCGACAAAAATAGCGAGAGGCCAGACCTCTACCATCACATGTCGGGTCGCAAATCCCGACGGCGATCCTGTAGAGGACGGCACGCCGGTCCATTTTAAGTTGATTGAAGGTAGGGGAGTGATCGCCGCTGATGAAGAGACCGGAAAAATATATATAGAGTATGGTCTGACCAGCGAGGAAGCAACTTCAACAACCGGCACAGAAGAGATAGCTGGCGAGGAAATTATATCTTCAACCGAGATAAACCTCTCAGTTAAGTTTCCGGTATCTAGCCTGATTTCCATCTATCGTATCGTGGATGGTGAGCCTTATACGGACGTAAACTATGCAGACGGTGCAACTTTTACGGGGAATAAGGTCACACTTGATAAGACGCTCCCGGCGAGCAAGACCAAGGTTTCGGTAACCTATAAGTCGGGCGGTATAGCAAAGGTGTATTATTGCGCCCCCAAAGTGGATATCACTGAACCCGTAGAGCTCAGGAATCCTTTTACCAATTATATACGATGTCGGGCAGGAGGGGAGGATGATCTTGTGGAGGTTGATGTGGGGGCGGTTCTGATAAGTCAAAGCGGGGCGGAGAGAACCAAAGATAAACTCAACTGGAATTGGGTATATTTTCCGGGTCCCGAAAAGGATATTTGGGGCAACTTTGTTGCATCCGATTCCGAGTTGTTTCATGAAGAAAAAGAGGAGATACCTTACAAATCAGGATACGAGATCGAGTTTGATAACGAATCGACGGCAACGAGGCACGAAAACTGCAGGACATACTTAAAGGACATAAATGAGAAAAACAATTATATAGTCTGTGAAGTTGAGGGTAGAAGGATTCTTGTTTCAATCGATGAGATGGCCGGGGATAAAGTCAAAGGCATCAGGTATGTGAAGGAGGAGAATACCGAAAAACCAATTGAGGGGGCGACGGTGAAGATCGATTGGGACGGCGATGGGTACGATGCCGAGGACCCCGAAGATGAGACGCTAATTACAAAGGAAGACGGCTCGTTTGAGTTCGTTAAGGGTGTGCCGGGGGAGAACAACATAAGGATAGAACATGACAATTACGAGCTCTGTGATGGAATAATAGCAATACCCGTTGAAGTTGGGAAGAACGGCAGCGCACCATACTATGAATATAGGCCTGTAGAGTATTACGCGGAAGTGAGATGGAGGTATGTAAAAAAATGAGCATACATGTTATCTGTAAATACGATACCGGCGATAGACCCATGGAGGCGATCTCAGATAGCCTCATTATTACTGAAGGGGAGGCAAGAGAAAGAGGATACGCCGAGCTCAACCTCCGATGGAAGGTGAAATCGGTATATGATTTCAACATACCCTTCCCCGAGGGCGGACATATCTTAAGGCCGGGGCTCTTTGTTCGGATCACATGTCCGGAGTTGGGTCTGTTGGCAGAAGACTTCTATATCGCAAAGATTACACTTTCGGGTGATGTAAGTGGTGTCATGATGAGGCTCGTTTGTGAAAATTATCAAGACTGGGAAGAAGAAGGCCAGGTACCGGACGAGGAGGAATAGAGATGAACTTCTTTCTGCCATCGGAAATTGGATAATGGTGTGTTTTGTATTGAAAAATGGGTAGATAAAGAGAGATGAAATTCACAAATTTAGTGAGGGACATTGCGAGGAGGGAGGCCGTTGACAATTTCGTCACAGGGAGAATCACCTCGAAAGACTACAGGGGTAAGTTCACTGTGGAGATATGGGGGGGACTCGAGATAAAGGCATATAACGCCGGGGGGCAGGATATTGCGGTCGGCGATGCCGTTGCTGTAAGACTGATAGACGGTAATATCAACAAGGCCGAGATTGCGGGAAAGACCGCGAGAAAGACGGGCGACAGAAAGGTCGTCTTCTGGAGGTGATGATGGAAGGGAACGAAGACGGAAGCCGTATAAAGGCGGCGGAATTTCGCGGAATGATGCTTGAGCGGACGGAGATCATCTTAAAGGAGTTGGCTTCGCTAAAAATCACGGTCGAGGATCACACCAAGAGCATTGAGCGTTTGAAGATAAAGGCGTCTCTCTGGGGTTTTCTGGCCGGTTCTATCCCCGGGCTCCTGACGGCCTTGATTTTACTTTTGAGGTGAAGCGATGCCGAAGATGACATCTGGTGACTGGAGGCTGATTCGAAATTTCTCACCGGGGGAGAATTGGGGTGATCCCTATCAGATGGATCGGGACCTCATCTACCTCCTCGAAGTCCTCCGCGGGCTATTCTGGTTTCCATTTTCTATCCACTGCGGATATCAGAAGAGGCCCGAGAAACCGAGTAGCCAACACAATTTCGGGAAGGCGTGTGACTTTCACGTCGACGGGATGCCCTTTTCCGGTGCCGTGGATTTGATGCTCATCTTCATAGGGCCAAGGCCTGGGGGAATCGGGGTCTCCGAAATCATCGGCCTCGGCATTTACCCCCACTGGAAAAATCCCGGCTTTCACATCGATACGAGGGGTGAAAAGGCGCGCTGGGGGGCGGTGATGAGCAAAGGGAAGCAGGTCTACGTCTCCTTTTCCGAGGCGTATCGGAAAATTGTGAGTTGAGATGGTCGTTTCAGTAATATTCGCATTTTTAATCGCCGTCATCTTCATAATAATCTTTCGCCATCTGGAAGATTCCGATGACCAAGGATAAGGGGCGTCGGAGGGAAGGAAAATGGAGGATAGTCTTCGTCAAGGAGGACGGGACGATAAAGGGAGCATGGATTGCCACGGGTGTCACATTTCTTACCTTCGGGCTCTTTGGTGTGGGGGTATTTTGGGAAAGGGCCGCAGACAACCTCGAGAAATTCGGGATCTATCTCGCCAGCTCCTATTCAGTGACGATCGGGGCGTATTTGTTGAAAAAGTATAAGGAGGATGCAAGGTGAAGGAGAAGATCAAGAAGTATCTCATCTGGGTATTGGTCTGTATCATTGTGATCTTATTGATTTACGGTTTTTTTCAAAAGAGGCGGGCCGATAAGATAATCCACGAGTCTGAGATCGGAATAGACCTCGACGCCCAGGAGAGGATCGAAAGGGAGGTAATTCCAAAGGTGCTCGATGAAAAGACGACCGACGAATTGAGCCGAATGGGAGGTGTATTGTGGCAGTGAGAAATTTGGGGTATCGAATAGTCGGGCCGATCTTTTTGAGCATTTCGCTTTTATTAATTTGTGGCTGTGCCACGGTATCGCATGTCGTAAACCCCCCGCCGAGGGCGACCGATCTCCTCTACACTGAAGACGATGTGATGGATGTCATCGATGAGCTTTCAAAGGGTGAAATAGGAGATGAGGACGCCGTGTATTTCGACGGAGAACGCTACTCCTTAAAATCCGGTGTCTATAAAAAGGCCGTAAAGGACGGTGTAGTAAAAAGGATCCAGGAGAAAAAGATCAGGGAGTTCATAACTGAATACGACCGCGAGACAATAGCTGACGCCGTAAAAAAAGACCTCGGAACGGCGGGGCTGATCGTATTGATCATGGTGGTACTGGGGGTTTTGTTGTTGTAGATTGGTTTATATTTCCGCTTGGGTATGATAGTTAGTTGATTGAAATGAATTTATATGGCTGATATTATCATTGGTAAGATTTTAAGAAGTTTAAATCTATACATAAAAGTATGAGTGAACCAACCGTAAAGTGCGAATGCCAAAGGTAAATTAAAAAATCTCAGCCGAAAAAGATAAGGGCCACTCAGACAGAAATCGGCGGCCCTTTTTTGATTTATCTCCATCTCTATTTAGAGAATCATCTTGTCCTTTCTGGACGCTATTTTTTCAAATAAATTATCATTTCTTAAAAATCTTCTTCCTTATATCCTCTGCGATGATGTAAAGACACGGAATCACGATAAGGGTGAGTATCACCGCGAATGCCATCCCCCAAACGATAGATACTGCCATGGGGGTGAGCATTGGTTCTCTGCCGCCGATTCCTATCGCCATCGGGAGGAGACCGCCGATGGTAGTCAGGGTCGTCAGGAGAATCGGCCTCAGCCTTACCTTTCCCGTCTCAATGACGGCGTTGTATATATCCATACCCTTATCCCTCGCCCGGTTGATGAAATCCACCATTACGATTGAATCGTTGACAACGATGCCGATGAGCGCAATAATTCCGATTCCCGCCATGAGCGAAAGCTCGACATTCATGATAAAGAGGCCAAAAACAACGCCTATGAAGGAGAAAGGTATCGTCACCATTATAATGAGGGGTTGGATGTATGATCTAAAAAGGGCCGCCAATATTATATAGATAAACAGAACAGCGGCAAAAAAGGCGCGAAGGAGTGAGAAGATCGACTCCATCGTGTCTTCATATTCACCGCCGTATTTAAAGGTGTAACCGGGATACTTATCACTCCTATATCCGAATGTCTCAATGAGGGCTTCGTTGACGATCTTTGATGTGGTCACACCCTCGATTATATTGGCCGATACCGAAATCGTGCGCTCACGGTCGGAATGATTAATCCTCAACATCCCGTCGCTGTATACGATATCCGCGAAGGCCTTTATGGGGATTCTGTCTCCGTTCCCGTTTTTAACGGAGAAGTTCAAAAGGTGATCGAGGTTTTTTAGGTCCTCGTCATATTTCACAATGATGTCTATTTTATCGGTGCCCCGTCTTATCGTTCCCGCATTGCTTCCCGAAAAGGCTGAACGAAGCTCTCCGGCGACATCAGAGACGCTCAGGCCCAGGGTTCCCATCTTGTATTCGTCGAACTCAAAACGTATTTCCTCTTTTCCCCTCTTATAATCATCTTCTATGTCCACTACACCTTCAATGGATGCGAGCTTCTCTTTGAAATCATCCGCCAGCGCTAGAAGCGTCGAAAATTCATCCCCTTGGATGCTTACTTCAACCGCCGAGCCGCTGGAAGGCCCCCCGCGTTGCTCCCTGAATCCGATGGATGTTGGGCCGGCGATAAGATCGGTCTTTTTCCTGATATCGGCTGTGATCTTATCGGTACCGATCTTCTTATAGCCGTACTCGGTCAGTTCCGCACGGATTTCACCTGTATAAGAACTGACCGATGTGATGACCGCCTCTATCTCTTCCTTTGGAAGTCCGAGGATGATCTCTTCCACCTCTTTGACCACTCTATCGGTTTCTTCGAGGTTCGAGTCCGTGGGAAGATTTATGCTCACCCTAAATTGCTCGGCGATTCCCCTCCCCATAAAAACGAATTTCATGGTAAGGAGCCCAAAGACAATGGTTATAATCGCCAAACCGAAAAGACTGAAAAATACGAGATAGCGACGCTTCAATAAGACACCAAGTATATTCCCGTAGTAATTCCGAACAGGGATAAACCACGCTCGGGCCTCTTTGTAAATCTCGGCCCCCTTATCTTTAACAAATTCGTTAAGGTGTGAAGGGAGGACCAAAAACGCCTCCATCAGCGAAGCCAAAAATGTAACAATCACGACAACGGGTATCGCCTTCAGAAATTTACCGATAATTCCAGTCATAAAAAACAGGGGGATGAATACTACGATATTGGTTGCTATCGAGGCGACCACGGGGAGAGCGACCTCGTCTGTGCCCAAGACGGCCGATTCAGCGAGTGAATATCCCATCTCACGATATCGGAAGAAGTTTTCTGACACTACTATGGCGTCATCAACAACAATTCCCAAGACAAGAATTAGGGCGAACATCGAAAGGAGGTTGAGGGTGATTCCCATGTAGCTCATGACAATGATCGTGAGGAGAAAAGAAAAAGGGATCCCCATTGCCGCCCAGAAGGCCACTCGCGAGTCAAGGAAGGCATAGAGGATTAATAGCACTAACATCATGCCGAAGGCCGCGTTTAAAAGAAGTGTCTTCTGTCTTTTCTCCACATATTTCGATGCATCATGAACCAGCGATATATTTATGCCTTCGTCAAGGGTTGCCGACTCTTTTTCTACAATTTTTCTTACCTCTTCGGCGATATCAATAACGTCTCCCGATGTGCTTTTAGTGACCCCAAGTGAAATGGCTCGATGTCCATTGAGCCTGCTTAAAGACTCTTCCTCCTCGAAGGTCTCGGTGACATCCGCCACATCGCCGACCCTTACGACCCCTTCGGGATAAGAACGAACGATGATGTTTTTGATTTCATTCGCTTCATT
Source organism: uncultured Thermodesulfobacteriota bacterium (assembly GCA_964506935.1). Lineage (GTDB taxonomy): Bacteria > Desulfobacterota > Zymogenia > Zymogenales > Zymogenaceae > CAZDOD01. Next base: position 8,041 of record CAZDOD010000028.1, read on the forward strand.
GGTCTCTCCCATGGCCCTGATGAGGAGCTCTTTCGACCCCGAATCCACAGTTCCGCTGGGGATGTTTTTATTGCGCTGCTTGATGGCATTTATGATATCCGAAAGCTTGAGATTTGTCGCTTCGAGTCTCCTGGGGTCTGTCTCGACCCAGACCTCCCGATCGAGGTATCCCCCCAGGTCTACTGAGCTGACACCCTTGATAAGTTTAATTTCATCTTTCAGGCGGTCAGCCGTATCCCGAAGCTCCTCCTGGGGCGCATCACCCCAGATGCCGATCCTGATAACACTGAACCTCGGCTCCCGTTTTACTATATTCGGATCATTGGCGTCTTCGGGGAGGTCGGATACCTTATCGACCTCACTCTTTATATCGTTGAGCAATTGATCGAGCTTCGTACCAACGATATCGGCTTCGGCCTTTATGTTGATGACCGAGACTCCTTCGGAGCTCTGTGAGCTGATTTCTTCAATGCCGTCGATGTCGGAAATTTCTTCCTCGATGGGAATCGTGATTAGGTTTTCGACCTCTTCCGGCGAGGCGCCCGAGTATGTGGTGGTGATGATGATATATCCGAAGTCAACCGCGGGGAAGACCTCCCTGTTGAGCTTGGTTGCAAAGTAGATCCCCAGTACGATGACGCCGACGGTGATCATATTGACGAGGACGGAATTTTTTATCGAGAATCGTGAAAGGGACATGTCATTTAATTCTTTCTATTGGGTATCTGTTACGATCACAACAGAGCCATCCGACAGATTTTCCTTGCCGCCGATTACAACAATCTCCCCGGGCTTTGTGCCAGAGATAACCTCCACCTCATCTTCGTTTACGATTCCGAGGTCAAGGGGACGTTTTTTAGCCTTGTCTTCTTCTATGACGAAACAATAGGGGCCGTTTCTCCCGCTCTCAAATAGGATGGCTTTAGAGGGTATCGTAGTTACTTCGGTTTTCTCTTCGGTGACAAGAAGGATATCTCCGTACATGCCCGATACGAGTGCCGCATCGTCATTTTCAAATAGGACCTCGGCTCGCGAAGTACGGGTATTTGCGTCAAGGACCGGGCTGACCTCGCTTATTTCACCGTCAAACGTGTGGTCGGGTAGTGAGGGGACATTAAGCCTCGCCTTCATGCCGACCTTCACAGATCCCATTTCAACTTCCGGGATGTTTATTACGGCCTTTATCCTTTTATTTCCCAAAATTAATGAAAGGGGTGTTTGCTCCGCGGCGAGTTCTCCGGCATCGAGGTAATTTCGGGCAACGATCCCCGATATCGGTGACCTGACGTTGAGCGGCATATACTCATCCCATATCTCCTGCCGCTCGAGCCTTACGAGTATCTCCCCCTTTCGTATAGGGTCGCCCTCATTAAAATTATATTTGATGACCTTTCCAGGTGCGACACTGTAGACCTCGACCTCATCCTCGGCGTGGAGTTCCCCGGTATAGAAGAGGGTGCTTCGGATATCGCCGGTCGTGACCTCCATCACAGATACCGGAGTCACGCCCGATTCTTTCGATCCCCCTCCAAGGGGGGGTTTTTTCATTTCACCCGCGGGTAAATTCGATGGCGCCCCACCATGCAAAATAGTCAGTTTTAAAACTACAAATAAGGCCAGAAGCAAGACGATTGTGATAATTCCGATCCCGATCCAAAGTTTTTTTCCTGTTATTTTAAATCTCACATTACACCCCATTACTTCTATGGCTATTTTGGACGTTATATAAAAGGCTATTTAAAAAGTTACATTTTCCCTCAGATAATATCCTGCCTGATATGCAAAATTTTACAGGTCTGACCCCGAAGTATCATCCTCTCCTGTGAGGGGAGCCTTCCCTATTATCTTATCGAGCCTCGCAAGGGCCTCAGTGTAATTGAATATCGAATCGAGATAATTGATATTCGCCTCGGTAACCGCAAGCTGGGCATCGAGGAGTTCCAAGAGCGTCCCCACGCCGTTGTCGTAGCGGATCTGGGCCGTCTTGAGGTTTTCCTTTGCCATCTCGACGTTGTACTCCAGTGCCTCGATGATCCCCCTCGCCTCGACCAGATCATAATAGGCGTCTTTGATATCAAGCTTTACGGTCTGGGTGGTATCCGAGGCAGAGATCTTTGCCTGTTCATATTGTGCCTTTGCCTGTTTCTTTTTCGCCGCGGCGACGAGGATATCTGAGATCGGAATATCAATCATTATGCCGGCGGTGAACTCCCAATCCCGGTTATCAAAGCTGATGCCGAGCTCATCGGTTGTGTAATCGTAATTTGCAAAGGCGTTTATCGTGGGGAAGAAGTTCCCGGTTGCGAGATTCACATTCTTTTTTGCGACGCTCTCATTCAATCTCGATATCTTGAGTTCGGGGCTTGAGCCTTCCGCCGCCAGGAGATACTCGTCCACGCTCACATCGGTCTGTGTATAGGCTAGCTCCCCCTCTATCTCGATAGATTCATTAAGATCGATCCCCAGTAGCTTTTTCAGGGTCTCGTAGGCGGTTGCGAGGTCGTTTTCGGCCCTGATGTAAGAGGGTTTGGCGTTGGCAAGCTCGACCTCAATGCGCATCAGGTCATATTTAGGGACGAGGCCGTCGTAATATTTATTTTTTGTCATCTCGACATTTTTGGCAAGTAACGCCAATTCTTCCGACCTCATTTCAATTTCCTTTTTTGCCAGAAGTATATTATAGAAGGCGACCTTCGTATTATACAGGGCATCGCTTACCGCGAGGCGGTACTGTTCATACGAGATCTCGCGCTGGAGATAGGCGATATTCAGCCCCGATATGACTTTTCCCCCCGAAAACAGGGGGATCGATGCGGTGAGATCGTAATCGTATTGCTCGAAAGACGCCGATCCACCTGAGAAGGACATCGGTTCTCGATACGTATATCCCGCCCCGGCGCCTACAGAGAGTATGCTCGACCACTCTTCAAAGACCACCCCCTTGAGGCGGTTAATCTCTTCTGCGGCGATTAATATCTCGGGGGACTGTCTCATTGCGATGTGGATACATTCATCGAGGGTATATGTGAATGTCGGCCTTTCTTCCTCGGCGAAAAGCGTGGTATTTAAGAAAACAAAAAGGGGTAGAAATATGACGAGTTTTTTTAAGATATCTAATTTCATCGAAAAATTCCCAAAGATAGATTAGAAAATCGAAAAAAGGGTAATTAAAATTCTGTTCTAGGTCTATATTAACAATAAAATCGAATAAATCCTTCTAGAAAAATCGACCATCAAGTGGTCTTTTTTAATTTTTCCGCCTGTATTATAGGGAGTATTAAGTTAAAGGGCAACCACCCCACCTCTCGGTATCGTCTTCAATCTAACAGGTGAAAAGCTAATTTACCTAAAGTCTTTGACTTTTGCAATCTGTATCTGTAGTATGAAATCGATATAAAGGGATATTATCCAATAATTACGAAAGGGGACTTATTATGGATAAGCCGAAAAACGGATTGGAGACAGGCGATCTCTTAAAACTCGAGGATGTAAAGATCTTGAGGAGGGAGTTTCTCCTGTCAAGCTGCGGGGCGGCGGCCGCCTTTCTTTTGGCGGGGGTATTGCCTTCGGGCTGTGTCGATACGGGAAGGATAGCTTCTTTGGAGCCCGCAAAAAAGGCGCTTTATAATTTACTTTTGTTCGACGGGATCGAAAACCGCCTCAAGAAAGACATCGTGCTCCTGATAGATGGCGATGTGATCTCGGCCGTCGAGACCGGTTGGAATCAGGAGCGTTATCCTGATTATGCACCCATTGACCTTGGTGGCATGACGCTGATCCCCGGGCTCATAGACAACCACGTCCACGTCACCGTCCCGTTTGTCCGCGAGCCGACGTTTGCGGCGATAACGGGTACAAACGACCAGATCGAGAGGAACCTGGCGAGCTGTATCCTGTCGGGCGTGACGACCGTCAGGGACGTGGGGGCGTTTCCGAGAAAGGTCCAGAATTTTCGGGACAAGATCAATCAGGGGAGGCTAATCGGCCCCAGGATACTCACTACAAACTCCTTCATCTCGACCCCCACCGGCCCGCCGGAGGGCGTTGTGCACCTGAGTCTGCCCGCCGAGTTATTGATGGGGGGCCAGTTCGTCGAGAGGATCACAACGCCGGAAGAGGTCAGGGCCGTTGCAAATGAGATGTGCGACCTAGGCGCCGACTGGTTAAAGACCGGGCATCAATCTATCTCATATATCTTCTGGTCGGAGCCGACCGTCCCGAGCGACGAGTATCTCAGGGCGCTTCTGGAGGTCGGTGAAAAGCGGGGGAAAAAGATCTGTATGCACCAGCCGTTCCTGTCAGGTTTCGCCAAGGGGGTGGAGATGGGGATCCACACACTCGAGCACTGCCCCAATGACGGGCTGATCCCATACGACCAGATAGAGACCTTTATGAAGAAGGGGATGGCGATACTCCCCACGATGATGGCTTTCGGCGACGAGTTCGAGATGGACGATATTCGGGTATGGATCAAGGAAAACGGCCACAAGTATCTCGAAGAGGAGCCGCTCCGCCAGGTAATCGAATCAATCGAGGTGAGGTGTCAGGAGCCGTATCCGCCCGCCGATTATCTTGAGAAGGGCTATTATGACTATGAGTTGATGATGCCGATGTTTCCGAACTTGGTAAAGAACGTCTCGAGATTGAGGCAGATGGGCGCAAGGGTCGGCGTCGGGACCGATCTCGGCGGGACGATGGTGGGATTTTTCGGGCTGTATCACAGGGAGTTGAAACACCTCAAAAATGCCGGATTTTCGAACTTCGAGATACTCAGAAACGCCACCGCGACAAACGCCGAAATCATAGACATGGGAGACAAGATCGGGACGATAGAGGCGGGAAAATTAGCCGACATAGTGGCGGTCAAAGGAAATCCCCTGTCGGATATCAACGCAATGAAAGACGTCAAGATGGTAATGAAGGGGGGAGTCTTTATGCTTGACCATCGAGTTGAGAGTATGTGAGTTGATAAAAGATTACAAAAAAATATTGATAAAAGATGGCCCGCCTTTTTAAGGCGGGCCGAAGTTTTCTACGACCTTCGGTTTTTGGTTACAAGTGTCTTTTGATCGATATTCAACCTGAATCAACTTGGCCCGAAGAAAAACAGGATTTTCAATTACAACAAAGCCCACGGTGAACGCTATAAGTCTACATGATCGGGAGATAGTTTTCGATCTCGTACCGGCTTACGTGAGTCCTGAATCGATCCCATTCGATCTTTTTGTTTTCGATGAATTTATTGAAGATGTGTTCCCCCAGGGCTTCTTTTACAAGTTCACTCTTCTCAAGCTCCGATACCGCCTCGTAGAGGTTCCCCGGCAGTTCAATGATGCCCCGATCCCTCCTCTTTTCCGGAGAAAACTCATAGACGTCCTCTTCGATCGGGGATGGAATTTCGTACCCTTCCTCGATCCCCTTTAGGCCAGCGGCCAGCATCACCGAAAATGCGAGATATGGATTGCAGGCGGGGTCGGGAGACCGGAACTCAATCCTCGTTGCCTTCTCCTTTCCGGGCTTATACTGGGGGACCCTGACCATCGTCGACCTGTTTCGCCTCGCCCAGCTTACGTAGACCGGGGCCTCGTAACCCGGAACGAGCCTCTTGTAAGAGTTCACCCACTGGTTGCATATTGCGGTCATCTCCCTCGCATGCTTTAGTATCCCTGCGATGTACCCCTTGGCGTCCTGTGAGAGGTTGAGCGGATCGGAGGGGTCATGGAATGCGTTTCTTTCGCCTTTGAAGAGCGACTGATGTGTGTGCATTCCGCTCCCGTTGATACCGAAGATCGGCTTGGGCATGAAGGTGGCGTAAAATCCGTGCTGGCGCGCTATCTCCTTTACCGTCACCCTGAGCGTTGTGAATTTATCGGCCATCCTCAATGCCTCGTCGTAGCGCAAGTCGATCTCGTGCTGGCTCGGTGCGACCTCGTGGTGACTGTACTCGATATCGATCCCGAATTTCTGCAGGGCGAAGATCGTCTCCCTCCTTAATATTCCAGCGAGATCCAAGGGGGGTGCGTCGAAATATCCGCCTTCGTCTAAGACCTTCGGCTCCTTGTTGTCGGCGAAGTAGAAGAATTCGGGTTCGGGACCGACATAAAACGTATACCCCTTATCCTTTGCCTTTTGGATCGCCCTTTTTAGGGCATACCTCGGATCGCCCTTGTAGGGGCTTCCATCGGGCTCAAGAATATCACAGAACATCCGCGCAACCGGTTTTTCTTCGTCACGCCACGGGAGGAGCTCAAGGCTCGCCGGATCGGGTTTTGCGATCATGTCGCTCTCTTCTATCCTGGCGAATCCCTCGATCGACGAACCGTCAAATCCCATTCCTTCGGAGAGCGCCTCCTCCATTTCTCCGGGTGTGACCGCAAAGCTTTTCAGAATACCGAGGATATCGGTGAACCAGAACTGAACGAAGCTTACATTCCTCTCTTTGATGAGCGATAAAACATCTCTTTTTGTGTTTGCTAACATTTCCTTTCCTGTTTCCTTTCTTTTTTTAAAACTAAAAAACATGTTTTTTGTTTTGGCTTCTCAAAAACCTCCTCAAATAGATGTGTTGCCCAAAAAATTATGGGAGGTTTTTACTTTTAGTTGACCTTCTTCTTTGAGAGTATCTCCGTGATATCCAATCCTGTAGCACTTTTGATACCCTCAAAAAACGCCGATGTTGCACCTGTTATCCCCTTTACATAAGCGGGGATTCCGTTTCCGTCACCGCCGTCGAGGATGGTGACTTTATCGATCTGGAGGTTGTCTTTGATGACGCTCGTGACCTTGTCGATGATGTATGGGAGCTGCTGAATTAGATAAAGCTCTCGAGTCTCCTCCTTTTCCCACTCCTCGCGTAACGCCTTGATTGCCTCGGCCATTGCCTTTCCGTCCTCAACGATTTGTGCGGCTTCTCCCTTCGCAAGCAAAAGCGACGCCTCTTTCTGCGCCCGGGCGGGGATGATGGTCTCCGCCTCGTATTTCTTCTGGTTCTTCTTTATGCGGGCGTCTTCGAGCTTTGCCTCTTCGGTTACCTTTGAGATCTCGGTTGCAACGAGTGCCTTCGATTCGGCGGTGTTGACGTTGGTGGCAAGCTCTGCCATTTTGATTTTCATTTTGTTCTCGGCCTCGATAACGGCGATGTCGGATTCGTACTCCGCCACACTCCCCTTCTTTTTTGCCTCCGCCGCAACTACGCGGGCTTCGGCTTCCGACTCCGATTCGGAAATGAGGGCATCACGCTTGACTTCGGCGCTTCTCTTCCTCCCGATGTTTTCGAGATAACCGGTGTTGTCGGAAATCTTCTTTATCTTGAAGGTATCCAATACCAGGCCCAGCTTTTTTAGATCTTTTTGCGCCTCGTCAGAGACCTTTGCCGCAAAATCGATCCTCTTTTCGTTCGCATCTTCCGGAGTCAGTGTTGAGAGGACACCACGAAGACTACCCTCAATTGTGTGCTTGGCAACCTGAGAGATATCCGTTACGTTCCTTCCCAAGAACCTCTCTATGGCGTTTGTGATCCCTTCGGTCTCTGTACCCGCTATTTTCACGTTTGCCGATGCCTCGACATCCAATGGGATGAGCCCTTTTGTGAGGGTACCCAAAAGCTCCATGTCGAGCGGTATTATGTTCAGAGACATTCGAGAGACCGATTCGACTATAGGTATCTTGAGTCCCCTTCCACCCTTGATGACCCGGTAGCCCACGATTGTCCCGTCTTTTAGCCTTCGCTTTTTGCCGGAAAAGATCAAGAGCTCATTCGGGGGGGCGATAACAAGGTTGACCTTGATGAATGTCAAGATTAAAGCCACAAGAATAACTCCCACCGCAATAAGGACACCTATTTTATCTGGAGAGAGTTCCATAGTTATACCTCCTAATTCCATGTTTAAACCTCCTTTATGTTCACTGTCCGATTTACTATCCGATGGCCTGTCTCCCCCTCTCTCCCGTCCTTATTCGGACGACCTGGGGGAGATCGAGGACAAAGATTTTTCCATCACCTATGTTTCCCGTTCGGGCGCCTTTTATGATGGCATCGATGGTCGGCTCGACATACTCTTCGTTTACGGCTATTTCGAGCCTTATCTTCTTCAATAGATTGATCTCTTTTGGAATACCTCGATAAGTCTCTGTATAGCCCATCTGCCTCCCGGCACCGAGAGCGGTGCTTACCGTCATCAGATATATCTCGTTTTCATAAAGCGCCTTTTTGACGTCGGGGAGTCTTTGGGGCTGTATAATGGCAACAACAAGTTTCATACACTTTCCTCCTATCTATTACTCGGTGGTGAAGATCTGAAAACTGGGATACGCTTCCATGCCGTGTTCTCCTATATCGAGTCCGCGAAGTTCTTCCTCGGAAGTGACCCTCAAGCCAATGAGACTGTTGATTATATAGAAGAGGGCAAAACCGCAAGTGATCACAAAAGAGAAGACGCTGATTACGCCGATCGTCTGAATTCCGAGGAGCTTCCATCCGCCCCCGTATAACAGACCTCCATCGGTTGCAAAGAGTCCCAGGGCGATTGTACCCCACGCACCGTTTACGCCGTGGACGGCGATTGCGCCGACCGGATCGTCGATTTTCAGTGTCTTATCGATAAAGATCACGGCGAGTACCACAAGCGTTCCTGCTATCATGCCGATCCATACCGCACCCCCGGGGCTGACAAAGGCGCACGGTGCCGTAATGGCAACAAGCCCTGCCAATGCCCCGTTGATGGCCATGCTCGCATCCGGTTTTTTGAACAGCCACCATGAGATAAACATGGCAGAGATGGCACCGGCACCGGCCGAAAGGTTAGTCGTCGTAACGATGTGTGCGATATCCTTTGCCGAGGCCTCCATGGTGCTTCCGGCGTTGAATCCGAACCAGGCGAACCACAGGATGAAACCGCCGAGTGCGGCGAGCGGGATGTTATGTCCGTGAATAGCCTTTGGTATGCCGTCGGCATCGTATTTGCCGAGTCTCGGCCCCAGTATCACGACGGCAGAAAGAGACAGCCAACCCCCAACGGAGTGGACCACCGTTGATCCTGCAAAGTCGAGAAAGCCGAGTTCCCCAAGCCAGCCGCCGCCCCATATCCAGTGGCCGACAACCGGATAGATGAACGCCGAGATGACAATCGTGTAAAAGATGTAGGCGGTAAACTTGGCCCTCTCGGCAACCGCTCCCGCAACGATAGTTGCAGCGGCGCCGCAGAATACGAGCTGGAAGAAATACTTCGCCTCAAGTGGCACGGTCGTCCAAGATAGGGAGTTGAATGTACCCCCGGCATCATGGAGAAAAAAGCCGCTTGTGCCGAATAGGGCGTTTCCCGCACCGAACATGATGGCGAACCCGACCGCCCAGTATGTAATGGTCGCAAAGCAGAAATCCATCACGTTTTTCATGATCAGGTTGACGGAGTTTTTGGCGCGGATGAATCCCGCCTCGAGCATGGCAAATCCGGCTTGCATGAACATGACGAGGACCCCGGCGATGATGACCCAGACAGTGTCGAGGTCAGTCTTGTAGATCTGGATTAATTCCTCCTCCTCGGCTTTGGTGACTTCAGCTTCTTCATAAACTTCCGGGCCTTGAGTAATCTCTCCCTCGGATCCCATCTCCACATCGGGGATTTCGAGGGCACCCTCTTCGCCTATCGAAGTATCGACTGCTGTTGCATCGAGGGGCGCCTCGCCCTCCTCCTGGGCGAAGACGATCATAGTGGTGGTTGCGAAAAGAATGGATACCGCAAGGAGTACCCATATTTTTTTATCTATCATAGATCCCTCCATTTCGAAATTGGCAAAAGAGTTTCAGTTTGCTCCTATATAGAGCAAATTTGTTGCCAAGATTTACAAGCCTTGCGAGTAAGGCTGTAAGCTATTGAAATTAAAGGGATTTTTATGTTGGGGCTATGGAGTATGAAGGGACAATAGGTTCATAAAGCCTACATATTGGTAGGAAATAACTATAAAAGCTACCTTTTGGTACTAAATTTTTTCGGGTCGATGCCGTATCTCTTGACCCGAAGGCCCATCAGTCTCTCGGAAATGCCTAGGGTTAGGGCGGCCTTTGCCTTGTTCCCCCTCGAGGATTTCAGGGCGTCGGAGATCATCTCCGTTTCGAGCGCCTGCAGGGACTCCTCGAGGGTTCCGCGTAAGTGAGTACCGGACGCCTCGGCCGTCTGAAGGGTGGGGGGTAGGTGGTGGCCGTGGATGACGCCGTCGTTGCTCAACAGTACAGCCCGCTCGATGCAGTTTTCAAGCTCACGGACATTTCCCGGCCAGTGATAGCTGATCAGCATGTCGATTGCAGGGGTTGAGACACGCCTTATGCTTTTGTGGTTGAGACCGCTGTATTTTTCGACGAAGTAGTCGGCGAGGAGCAAAATGTCGGCGCGCCGTTCCCTGAGCGGCGGGATATGGATCGGAAAGACGTTGAGGCGAAAATAGAGGTCCTCACGGAAATTTTTTTCCTCAATGAGTTTTTCGAGGTTTCTGTTTGTGGCGGCGATGATTCTGACATCGGTCTTGATCGTCTTGGTGCCTCCGACCCTTTCAAATTCGCGCTCCTGAATGACCCGAAGGAGCTTGATCTGTGTCTGGGGGGATAGGTCGCCGATCTCGTCGAGGAAGATCGTCCCGCCGTGGGCGAGTTCAAACCGCCCCTTTTTCGTTGCGTGTGCGCCGGTAAAGGCGCCCTTTTCGTGCCCGAATAGCTCGCTCTCGATGACACTGTCGGGAAGAGCGGCGCAGTTGACCTTGATAAAGGGGTTGTTTGCTCGTGGGCTGTCAAAGTGAATGGCGCCGGCGACGAGCTCCTTTCCGGTTCCGCTCTCTCCGTAGATCAGGACGGTCGTATTGCTCTTCGACACCTGGCCGATCAGGTCAAAGACCTCAAACATTCGTTTCGAGTTGCCGATGATGTTCTGGGGGCGGAAGCGGTCTTTGAGCTTTTCTCTAAGACGGATGTTTTCGTCGAGGAGCTTCTGTCTCTCTTCCTGTGCCGATCTCCTTAGATGTACGGCCTGGGCGATCAGCGAGGCGATGATGGAGAGGAGTCGGAGGTCGTCAGAGAGCGAGATATCTTCGTTATAGATACGGTCGAAGCTGAGGGTGCCGATGACCTCGTTTTCAAGCTTGATCGGCACACAGATAAATGAGATATCGTCGGCGGCGGAGTCTTTGCTGATACCGGTTCGGTTGAGAAACTCGGGTTCTTCGGAAATTCTCGGAACTACTATCGGCTCTTTTGTCTCTACCACCTTTCCCGTCACGCCCTCGCCGATCTTGTATCTCCCCCGTTCCTTTTGGGAATCGGAGAGCCCGTAGGCCGAGTCGATAAATATATCGCCGGTATGTCTGTCAAGGAGGGTGATGGTGCCGTGTAGCATGTTCATATATGCAGCCATTTTTTCGAGGACGGGCCCCACGACTTCCCGAAGATCCATGCTCAAGTCGAGGGTGCGGCTTATCTCAAAGATAAGGTTTAGTTCACTGGATTCCCGCTTGTTTTTGTAATCTCGGCCGATTGGTTCCATTGGTATCTTTCTTGAAAGTACCTTTTGGTATGATTATTGTCCAAAACCTACGATATTGTAGGATATCAAAAGGCTTTTGTCAATAGCTTTGTTGAGAGGTTGTCGTTATAGAAAAATCAGAGTTTGATAGATAGAAGATGGTCTTCTCTAAAGATGGCTTTTTATAAAGTAAAGGCCAAAATGAAAACCGTAATCTAAAATAGGGAAAGCATACAATTCATCGGAAATATAATATATCAGGGGATGACTTCGATTACAATTTAATATTGGAAAATGACACATTAAGTGATATATTCGAATATTGGTCTGGCTTCCTTAAGATGGTAACCATTAAAAAAGTCCCTAGAGGTTATCAGCTTTTTGCCTGTGATCTTTTGATATTGAAGCCGGAATATTTACATGGGGCTATAGATAAACCTATCGGATATGATGAAAAAATACAGGATATATCGGTGCCGTGATGTGTACCATGAAGATATCTGATTTTCCTATTTGCTTTACGGGGTGTTGAAATGAATATCTCAAAATCGTGGAGTGCAAAAGACAGGTCCGATTACGTAAAGGAGCTTTCCGAGACTACCTACGACGTCCTGATCGTCGGCGGCGGTATTACTGGCGCCGGTGTCCTCAGGGCGTTGGGGCTTCGCAACATCAAGGCCGCCCTGATCGATAAGGAGGATTTCGCCTTCGGGACGTCATCGAAGAGCACGAGGCTCGCCCACGGCGGGATGAGGTACATCTTCAATAAGGAATACAGGCTGGTTTCCGAGGCGTGTCACGAGAGGGACTGGCTGAGGGGCGCCTTCCCGAACCTAGTTAGGCCTACCCCGGTCATGTTCATCAACTTCAGTTTAGAGGTCGCAAAGATCATGGGAAGAGCCTTCCGTCTGTATGACCTCCTTTCGGGGTTCGGGAATTACAAGAACTATCGCCACATACCGCTCGAAGGCCTGAATAAACACGAGCCGAAAATAAAGATTCCAAATGTCCACTCGGGGTGCCTCATATATGAGTGCGTCATAAACGACGCCCGCCTGACCACGGATGTCATAAAAGAGGGTGTTTCTCTCGGCGGCGTTGCCCTAAACTACGTTGAGGCAAAAGGGGTCGTAAAAAAAGACGGTAAGGTCACCGGTATCAGCGCTTTGGATAAAGAGTCCGGAGATTCGTTTGTTATCTCGGCAAGAAACGTCGTAAATGCCTGTGGGCCGTGGACGGACGACCTGATGACAGGGGGAAAAAAGAGGATTATCAGGCCCACGAAGGGTGTGCATCTCGTGGTCAGGCGCGAGAATGTCGGAAACCTCGGCGGATTGTATTTGATGAGTCCCGTCGACGGCCGCGGTGTTTTTTTGCTCGCCCACGGAGATTATACCTACCTCGGCACGACCGACACCGATTACAATGGCGACCTCGACCAATGCTATACCGACAGGGACGAATATCAGTATCTCAAAAAGGTTATCGATCACTGTTTTCCCGACGCGAAGTTTGAAGAGGAGGACCTACTAGGTAGCTACGCCGGTATCAGGCCACTGGTGCTGGAGGAGGGCGTCTCCGAGACGAAGACGTCCCGAAAGGAGCTGATAGACGAGATCATGCCGGGTTTTTTCGTCATCACGGGTGGAAAGCTAACGATCTTTCGCAGCATGGCCGAAAAGCTCATCGCCTTTATGGGAAAGAGGGGCGCCCTCGACGTCAGGAGGTTCGGCAAGAGGCGCTCAAAATCCCGTTTGCTTATGGGGATGAAGGCGGGTAAGTGGAAAAAGTCCGCCCCGAAAGTGGGGCTCGAAGATGGGATTATGGAACATATCTACCAGAACTACGGGAGAGGGGGGATATCGATCCTCGATTTGGTTAAAAAAGACTCCTCTCTCGGCGGTATCATCACGGACGGCCAGAATAATATTTGGGCCGAGCTAGAATACAGCCTCGAATATGAGCATGTGACTCACGTCAAGGATTTTCTCCTTCGCCGAACAAACCTCTCGCTCTACCAGCGTGACGGTCACGAAGATCTGGGTAGGGAGGTCGCGAAACGCATGGCGAAGTATCTCGGATGGGATGAGGGGAGGACAAAAAGGGAGATTTCCGATTACGTCGACATCGCCCACAAGAACAGCTTTTTTCTGAAAAAGAAATCTTAGACTGGGAGATAATATCGATATAGAAGTGTTTCTCGATGAGGAACAGAGTCTATTTTTAATTGGACGTAGATATCTCAATATAGACCTATTATTTATGTTTCAGGAGATCATCAGATAAAAAAGAGATTCATTTCGATGGCGCCCACTGATTAAGGTCGCCACTATCATGAAACTTGGATGTTTATCTGTAGCTATCTCGGAACGGGGTCTCCGTCCTCAAAACCTATTTATGTGAAGTATCTTCTCGAGCTTGCGTTTCGGGACGTTTTGTGTGCCGTCGGAATCCTTCCAGTATTTTACATTGTCCCCCTCTAGCTCCACCCACCTCGACTCCTCGGCCGGATAACCAAGCGCCACCACGCTGTCGACCAGATGTGTCTCGGGCACGC
>CAZDOD010000029.1:0-22072 GCA_964506935.1 uncultured Thermodesulfobacteriota bacterium
CACCTTCTTGACCTCTCCCTCGGTATCTCTCAGTTTCTCCTTGCAGTATTTTATTACCTCATCCTCGGACAATTTCTCCCCCTTTTTGACCACTATGAAGGCCTTCACGGTCTCGCCGCGGTATTTATCGGGTACGCCCACGGTGCACGCCTCGAGGATCTTCGGGTGATCGAACAGGACATCGTCTATCTCGAGCGGATAGATGTTGTAGCCGCCTGCGATAATCATATCCTTTTTGCGATCGACGACGCTAAGATATCCGTCCTCGTCAAAAAAGCCGATGTCTCCGGTGTAGAACCACCCATTTTTAAGGGACTTTTTCGTCTCATCCGGACTCTTGTAATATCCCTGCATAACTTGAGGGCCCTTTATGATTATCTCACCCGGCTCGCCGATCTTCATCTCTTTTTCGCTGGTCTCAGTATCGACTATCTTGATATCTGTGTCGGGTACGGGGACACCCACCGTGCCGGGTTTTATCTTTCCTCCCCACGGGGTGACCGTGGCGATGGGGGTCGTCTCCGTCATCCCGTAGACCTCACACATGTAAGCCCCCGTCAGATCCCTAAGATCTTTGATTGTATCGGCGGCCAATGGGGCCGCCCCGGAAAAGAATCCCTTGATAAAGGAGAGATCCATTTTCCTGAACTCCGGATCGGCCAGAAGGCCGACAAAGATGGTGGGGACTCCGGGTAGCCACCCCGGTTTTTCTTTCTTCAGTATCTCTATGATTCCCTTCGGCTCGGGCCTCGGAATCATGTGATCAACCCAACCCTGCCATATGATAAAGTTCTGAATGGCGGTAAAGCCGGCCGTATGGAATATCGGGAATGTCCCAACCAGCGCCTCCTCACCGCGTTTGAGCTCTGGAAACCATGCCACAAACTGCTGGACATTACTGCTGATGTTTGCATGTGTAAGCATGACGCCCTTGCTCACCCCCGTGGTTCCGCCGGTATAGAGGAGGGCGCCGAGGTCATTCCAGCTGCTTTCATCTTTTATCGGATCGGGTGAGAACTTATTTATCAGATTGGCAAAGACCTTGACCTCATCAGTCTCTTCTATCTTTCGATACATCGCCTTCCTGACATATGGGAAGAGCTGCTTTTTCGGAAAGGGTAGATAGGTGTTGATGTGGCAACCGATGATCACCTTTGCCTTGGTGTTCGGTTTGATCTTCTGCATGCGGGGGACAAGGAGCGTAAGGGTAATGATCATCTTTGAGTCGGAGTCGTTGATCTGGTGCTCCAATTCCCGCTCGGTGTAGAGGGGGTTGTTCTGAACCGTCACGGCGCCGATGCGGAAGATGGCGAGGTTAGCGATGACGACCTGTGGGATGTTCGGGAGGCAAACCGATACCTTGTCCCCCTTCTTTATCCCGAGGTCTTTGAGCGCCCTGGAGAAGCGGTTGACGAGGGCGTCCAGTTCCCTATAGGTGATTTTTTTCCCCATGTAATTTAAGGCCACATTTTTTGGAAAGTCCTTGGCAGATCTCGTGAGGGCCTCGGAGATCGTGACTTTCTCGTAATCAAGGGTTTTTTTAACCCCGGGGGCATAAGACTTATGCCAGATTTTATTATCCATTTAGTCCTCCTGCTTTTTGATAATCAGTTTTTAGCAAGACATTATTCAATCCCGGCCTGCCAAGATCGAAAAAAAATCTTATAATAAATGTCTCAAAACTCTATCTGATGTCTTCTCCACAAAAAAGGATTTTAAAGTTCGAAGCCTGAGCCGAAATCATCAGCTTTTCTTCGTCAGGTTGTTGTTCTCGTATTTTTTGATTACAGCGATCCCCGACCTGACGATATCGAGGATACTGAAGGGTTCAATCAATGCCAGAATAGTTTCCAGTTTTTCGGGCGTGCCGTTAAAGGCAATAGTCATCTTGTTATCATGGAGATTTACGATCTCTCCGTTGTAATGATTTACAACCTGCAGGATGTCACCGTGATTTTCGGCACTGTATTTGATCTTGACTATGATCATCTCGTATTCGAGAAATTCATCGGAGATCGAATCACGAACCTCGATGATATCGATAAGCTTTGCGATCTGCTTCACAACCCCCTTGAGCCCCGTCGGTGTGGCCATGAGCTTTATGATGATCTTGTAGATGTCTTCGGTCATGGTGCTGGCTCCGATAAACGACGTAATGTTGAATCCCCTCCTCGATATGAGGTTGCTGACATTTGCGGTAACTCCGGGCCTGTTTTCACAGAGTATCGATATCGTATATTCCTGTTCCTCCTCTTTGGGGTATATCCTGAGCACCTTTTCTAATTTCTTCTCCATGACATCACCTTTTTTTACGCAATGGCCGGTAAATCATCCCGAGATAAAACGATTTATCCGGTCAACTTTACGACCTTCGTCGGGGCATTGATAGACCTTTTTCCCCGAAACATGCTTACCTTCCCCGTCCGCAAAGACTCGATTATCCCGTAGGTTTCGAGGCGCGCAAACAGTGTATCTATCCGGGGTTCCTCCTCGGCTATCTCGATAATCGCCGTCTCTTCAAAGATGTCGATCACCCTCCCGCCGAAGAAGTCGACGAGGTGGAATATTTCCGTTCTGGTTTTATCGGTGAACTTTATCTTGATCAGGGCGTATTCCCTAAGGAGCGAGTTCTGGCTGTCATGCTCGGCCGTCCTGTGGACGTTCAAAAGTTTCTGTACCTGTTTTCTGACCTGTTCGAGGACGGCCTCGTCGCCGTTGACGGTGATCGTAAAGCGGCTCTTTCCCGCCATCTCGGTGCTCCCCACCGAAAGGGCGTCGATGTTAAAGCCCCGCCTGAAGAATAGTCCCGCGATGCGCATCAGTACGCCGGGTTTGTCCTCCACGAGTATGGAAATTATCTTTTGCATAAGAATTCCCTAAATTAAATCAATCATCATAGGACTGATAAGGGATGTTTTCCTGTGATGTGATGATGCAATCTATCAAAAACGTCGAATCCGATTTGAGTCCCCTCAAAATGGCATCTTTGACGTCTTTTATATCCGTCACTTTGACTCCGTCGAGCCCCATGCCCCGCGCCACGTCGACAAATTCCACGTTTTTGGGGAAGAAACATTCCACATGTTTTTTATCGTAGAACGTATCCTGAAGCTGTCGGATCATCCCGAGGTGGTGGTCATTCATCAAGATAATGAGAACGGGTATGTTGTGTTGATATGATGTGGCGAGCTCCTGAATATTCATCATGAAGCTCCCGTCCCCTGTGATAAGTACGACCTTTTTTTTCGGATTTGCAACTTTTGCGCCGAGCGATGCCGGGAAACCGAATCCCATCGTCCCCAGCCCGCCTGAGGTGAGAAACATCCCGATATCGAGGTTCTTGCTGTTGTAGTATTTGGCGGCCCAGATCTGGTGGCGGCCGACATCGGTTGCGATGATAAAATCTCCGTCCATCTCCGATAATATCTCTATGATTGCGGGGATGCTGAGTTCATCGCCTCCCATGTATTTTTCGAGTTCCGCTTTGGGAGGTTTTTTAGATTTATCGGTAAGATTCTCGTCGTTTGAAAGCCGTTCGTTCAGCGCAGACAGGACATTTTTGGCGTCACCGACGATGGGGATATCGACCTCGACGGTCTTTTCAATCTCTGCGGGATCGATGTCTATCTGGATGAATTTTGCGAGCTTCGAGAATTTCTCGTACGAAAGTACCGCCCTATCTCCGAACCTCGCACCCACTGCGATGATTACGTCCGCATTCTTTAATGCATCCACCGCCTTTTTCGAGCCATGCATCCCGATCATCCCCGTATAGTATTCGAAGTCTTGGGGCACCGCCGATTTTCCCATCAGTGTGGTTATCACCGGGGCACCCAGAAGCCTCGACAGATTGATGACCTCATCTGTCGCCCCGGAGCGGATGACACCGCCGCCGGATACGATTACGGGGTGCTCAGCCTTGGCGAGAAGTGTGGCAGCCTTCTTTATCTGGCCGCTGTGCCCGACGATTATGGGGTTGTAACCTTCGATCGTCACCTCAACATTCGGTTCAAATTCCGCCTCCTCAAGAAAAACGTCCCTCGGGATATCAAGGAGTACCGGGCCCGGGCGGCCGTTTTTCGCCAACCAGAACGCCCGCTTTACCGCCGGGACGATATCTTTCGCCGACATGATGTGCTCGTTGTGCTTCGTGATCGGAATGGTGATTCCTACGATATCCACCTCCTGAAAGGCGTCGGTGCCGATGAAGCGGCGCTCGACCTGACCGGTGATGGCGACGATCGGCGAAGAATCGAGGTATGCCGTGGCGATACCGGTAACGAGGTTTGTGGCGCCGGGGCCGCTTGTGGCGAGGCAGACGCCGACCCGTCCCGAGACCCTGGCGTAAGCATCGGCCATGTGGGCCGCCGCCTGCTCGTGGCGGACGAGGATGTGGCGGATCTTGGAATCCGAGAGCTTGTCGTAGAAGGGGAGGTTGGCTCCGCCGGGATAGCCGAAGATTACATCTACGCCCTGGTTGGCCAGGGCGCCAATAAGGATATCGGCTCCCTTCATTTTTCCCCCTTTCGACCTGCCGCCACTCATTTAGATGTCCTCTCTGGCATCCCGCTATCTATCATTTTCGCCAAAATTTTGCCCCCTCAAAAAACGATTTTTAATTCTATATAATAAATCCTTGATATTCAAGCTATTTTTTCGACTTGGGAAAATCCGTTTGCCGAAATTTTCCATTTTCTCATCCTATGATAAAAAAATCACAAAACCCCTTTATTTATTCCAATTTTCAAGGTATAAAAATATACTTGCCAAAAATAGCAAATGAAAATGATATACTGTACCGTTTGGGGTCAATCGAATCGCTGGAGATATGATAGTGGAACCAAGAACCTATCCCAAAGATCTGCTCTATAAAATCGGGCGGCCCGGCCCGAAGAAGGGACGATATCTCGATGAGGTCGCATTCCCACTTGGGGGTATCGGCACAGGGACGATATCGCTCTCCGGCTACGGCGAGCTTTTGGACTGGGAGATACAAAATCGACCGAACAAAGGGAGTTTTAACGCATTCTCCTTTTTTACCCTGTGGGCGAAGGAAGACGGGAAAGACCCCGTCACAAAGGTGCTCGCCGAGCGGCCGATGAGGGGGCTGGGAGGTGTCGGATCGGGGCTCTTTTCCGGCATTGGCTTCGGGACTAACAGGTTCTTGGGGAGGGGCCTTCCACATATGAAGTCTGCGACGTTTCGGGGTGAGTACCCATTTGCTGAGATCAAATTTGGTGATCCCGAGGTCCCGCTCGATGTGAGACTTACGGCATATAATCCCCTGATCCCCCATAACGTCAAGGACAGCTCGATCCCGTGCGCGATCTTCCTGTTTGAGCTGAAAAATAGAAGTGACAGAAAGGTTTCTGCCACTATCCTCGTAAATATGCATAACATCGTAGACGGCGATTTTACAAATTACAACGAGTATGTCGAAACTGACGGCGTGCGCGGAATATATATGTCGTCCCATAAGGAAAAGCCCGAAAGCCCGAAGTGGGGGTCGATGGGGCTCTTTACCCGCCACGGTGATGTCACATATACCCGTGCGTGGGTGAGGGGGGCGTGGTACGATAACCTGACGAACTTCTGGGAAGAAGTCTCGAAGACGGGGGAGGTGATCGACCGCGATTATCCTCCGATGGTCGGGGACATCGCGACCCTCGGCATGAAGGCCGAGATACTCCCCGGCGAAAAAATCGTCCTCCCGCTATATATCACATGGTCATTTCCCGTTATGGAGGGATATTTTTGCCCCGACATGACCGAAGAGGCGCCCGATGGTACGAAGACTACGGGAAAGCCCCGGTGGAAAAATTACTACGCGAAGATGTTTCCCGATGCGCTGTCGGCCGCGGCTTATCTATCGCAAAACCACGAGAGGCTCTATGATGAAACGAGGTCCTTTCACGAGGCATTATTTTCGTCGACGCTCCCCGACTACGTCATAGACGCCGTATCGAGCCAGATATCGACGATACGGTCGCCGACATGCATTCTCCTCGAAGACGGCACATTCTACTCCTTCGAGGGGTGTCATTCGGGGGAGGGGTGCTGCGAGGGCTCGTGCACCCACGTCTGGAACTACGCCCAGACATTGGCGTTTCTTTTCCCTTCGCTCGAACGCAGCATGAGAGAGGCCGAGTACCGGTATAATCTGATGGACGATGGGAGGATGTCGTTTCGGACTTCCGTCCCTCTTGGCGTCAAATTGGATGAGAGCGCCCTCGGAGGGACGGCGGGGCTGGGGGAGGTGTTTCACCCCGCGGCCGACGGGCAGATGGGGGGGATAATGAGGATATACCGCGATTTTATGCTCTCGGGCGACGAGGAATTTTTGAGATCGCTCTGGCCTAGTGTGAAAAAGTCGCTCGAATATGCGTGGAAGTTCTGGGATGCCGATAAAGACGGAATGATGGAGGGGCTCCAGCACAACACCTATGACATAGAATTTTACGGCCCAAATACCATGATGGGGGGCCTTTACGTCGGGGCGCTAAGGGCCGCATCGGAGATGGCGGAATATCTCGGCGAAGATAAGAAGGCGAGTGAATACAGGGAGCTTTCCGAGAGGGGCGCCCGTTTGATGGACGAAGAGCTATTTAACGGTCACTACTATATACAGAAGGTCGATCCCGATGCCGAGAGGCTCTCACCGGTCCCGACCGATGTCAGCATGAGTGGGAGTGTCATTTCCGAGACCGGCCCGAAATATCAATACGGCGAGGGGTGTCTCTCCGATCAGCTTTTCGGAGAAGCGCTGGCGGGGATCTTCGGGCTGGGGCGCCTCTTTGACAGGGAGAATGTAAAAAGCGCCCTGCTTTCGATATTTAAAAATAACTGGAGGATGGATCTCTCGGGCCACGCCAATCCGCAGAGGGTCTTTGCGGTCGAGGGGGAGCCGGGGCTCGTTTTGTGCACATGGCCGAGGGGGAAAAGGCCGCTTAATCCCTTCGTCTACTCCGATGAGGTCTGGACGGGGATCGAGTATCAGGTGGCGGCGCATTTGATCTGTGAGGGATTTGTCGATGAGGGGCTTTCGATCGCAAGGGGCGTGAGGGAGCGATACGACGGCAGATATAGAAATCCATTCAACGAGATCGAGTGCGGGAGCCACTATGTCCGCGCCCTCGCAAGCTGGGGGCTGATACTTGCGCTTTCGGGATTTAGATTTTACGCACCTAATAAGACTTATGGATTTTTTCCGAAGATCCAAGAGGAAGACTTCAAGACATTCTGGTCAACGGCGTCGGGCTGGGGGACTTTCTCCCAGAAGATCGAGAGTAAGACATCAGATGCGATCTTAAAGGTCCTCTACGGGAGCCTGGAGATAGAGAGGCTTCTGCTATCAGTCAGGGTAGGGAGAAAAGGCGCAAAAGTCTTTAAGGGCAAAGAAGAAATCGGTGCAAAAATCGAAGATTTCGATGGCGGGGTAGCCGTGAAACTCGATACTCCCCAAATCCTCAAAGGTGGTGATTTTTTGAGGATAAAGATATGAAGGTTTTATCGTGAAATGATAGAGGAAATATATAAAAAAATCTTTAAAGCTTTTCATTTTATACCTGTTGTGATAGATTGAATGCCTTTTTAGTTTTAACCCTATTTTTGGAAGAAGGATGAAAGCCGTACATTACGACAAGGAGAAAAAGGCTCTTGCCCTCGGGGAGATAGAAAAGCCTGCGCCCGGACCGAATGAAGCATTAATCAGGGTCGCCGCCGTTGGGATCTGCGGCTCAGACCTCGAGCTGGTAAAATCGGATATCCTCCGCGACGGCTATATCCTGGGCCATGAGGTATCGGGCGTGATCGAAAGTCTGGGTGAGAATATCAAGGGATTTTCCGTGGGCGACAGGATTGTCTCGAGGCCCGTCGGATGCGGTTCCTGCGCCGTCTGCAATAAGGGTTACCCCCATCTCTGCATTCAGAAGATCTCGATAGGCACGGGCTCGCTTCCGGGTGGCTATGCCGAGTATGTCAAGGTGCCGTCGGTTATGCTGATGAGGATCCCCGACGATGTTGGACTCAGAGCGGCGTCGCTCGTGGACACGTTTGCTGTCCCGGCCCACGGGATAAGGAGGGCGGGTTTAAATCCAAAGACGGCAAAGGACGAGGAGGTCTGTATCCTCGGTGCTGGCCCGATAGGTATTGCGATTCTGATGATGATAAAAGATATCGGCGCAAAAAAAATAATTACCATCGATATGAATAAGGAGAGGATGGCCCTCGCCATTGCCTTCGGGGCGGACGAGGCGATCTCGCCCAATGATGACGGATACTATGAAAAGGTGAGGGGATTTTTTTCGGGGATGGGGCCGGACGTTATCTTTGAGTGCACGGGGAGGACCGAGGCGACAAGCGACGCACTCAATCTTGCGAGGCCGGGGGGTATGGTCTGCAATATGGGGATATGTTTCGAGCCACTCAGTTTGAACCTCCTATCGCTCACGATGCGGGAGATAACGGTCGTCCCCGCATTTTCGAGCCTCCCCGAAGACAACGAAGCGGCAATGGATTTTATCGGCGAAAATGCCGATTTGGTCGAGAGGATGATATCGGACACGACCGATATATCGGGGCTTCCGGAAATCTTTGGGAGGCTCTTAAAAGGAGAGATAAAGGGAAAGGTCGTGGTCGAGTTTTAAAAAAGGATTTTTTTGGTGACGATAGTGGGTTGTGTGTTATATATTTAAACATCTGAGTCGTGAAAAATCACATATAAAGTTTTAAACTATGGTGTGGCATTAAAATTTTGGGAGATTTATATGAAGAGTGCGAAATTTAAGGTCTTGAGCGAAAAGGAGATTAAAGAGATTCACGGGCTTTCGCTTGAAGTCATGGAGGAGGTGGGGATCAAGGTCGAGGTCAAGAAGATGCGGGACATCTTAAGTGACATCGGGTGTGTGGTCGACGAAGGGAAAAGGATAGTCAAATTTCCTCCGAAGGTGGTCGAGGAGTATGTCAAGAAGACACCGAGGGAATTCATTATTACAGGAAGTGACCCCAAAAAACGGTGGGTCATAAATCCCGATACACGTATATTCGGGGGCCTCGGGACGGCGATCAATATGTATGACCTCGAAACCGGAGAGTACCGCCCCACGACCCTCAAGGACACGCTGGAGCACGTAATCATCTTCGATAATCTGGATAATATCGTATCGAACCAGATGGATTACTGGCCCCATGACATCCCGATGCATACCATTCATTCCGAGACGATACGCGGCTGGGCCGAAAACTGCACAAAGTCCTTCGGGATGGGGGCATACGGCGTCATGGCGACCACCGATATGATGGAGATGACGGCGATAGTTATGGGGGGAAAAGACAAGATCAAGGACGCCCATCCATATATGACCATCATCAGCATCCAGAGCCCGCTTTCTACGTCGCAGATACAGATTGAGGGTCTGATGATAGTGGCCGAACACGGCCAGCCTGTCATAGTGTCGCCCGAGGCCATGGCTGGGACGACGGCGCCCGTTACACTCGCGGGGCTTTTCGTCCAGCACAACGCCGAGGTTTTATCCCACATCGTGATGGCACAGGCGGTAAATCCCGGAACGCCGGTTTTATACGGAACCGTCTCGACAATAGCAGAGATGAGGAGGGGGACGGTCGCCCTCGGTTCCGTCGAGACCGGAATGATAAGCTGTGGACTGACCCAGATCGCCCACTCCTATGATATCCCGTGTCGGGCCGTCGCCGGGGCAACCGAGTCGAAGATACTCGACATCCAGTGCGGTATAGAGAGAGAGCGCTCGATGATGCTTGCGGCCCTCGGCGGCGCAAACTATATTACATGTGTCGGGACGATTGAATCGACGACGGGTGGCTCCCACGAGATATCGGTCATAGATAACGAGCTGATCGCGAGTGTCGAGAGAGCGATAAGAGGGATTGAGGTCAACGATATCTCACTTGCGGCCGATGTGATTAAAAAGGTTGGTCCGGACGGTAACTACCTGATGGAGGAGCATACGCATAAGAATTTCAGGAGCGAACACTTCATCCCCGAGCTTCCGAGCCTCGAAAAGAGGGATATCTGGGATAAGGGCGGAAGGGTCAACATGATCGACAAGGCGAGGGAAAAGGCGAAGAAGATTTTGGCAAACCATAAGCCGAGGGAGATCGATAAGAACATCAAAAAAGAGCTCGAAGAATACTGTGAGATGGTAAAAAACCGAAGCCTCGATGATTTCTACGGGGTCGAGTGGGAGTCGTAAAAATCCTGAGGGAGATGAGGAGATATGTGTCTCTTTTTCCCCGAAGGTCTCTATGATTTTTTGTGAAGTTAAGAAAAAGGTGATTTTTTATGACGAAAGAAATTCTTGAGGAACTTAAAGACGCTGTTATCGAGATGGATTTTGATGCCACCGAAGACCTGACTCGAAGAGCGATGGAGGCGGGTCTCTCCGCCGTGGATATATTGAACGGCTCCCTCCTCGTTGCGCTCGACAGGGTGGGTGTCTTGTTTCGGGACGGCGACTATTTCCTGCCGGACGTCCTTATGAGCGTTAAGGCGTATAACAACTCCTACAAGCTCCTGGAGTCTGAGCTCAAGGCGGGCGACTACAAGGCGAGGGGGGTGGTGCTCTTGGGGACGGTTTCCGGCGACATCCACGATATTGGCAAGAATATCATACTGGCACTGCTTGCCGGAAACGGCTTTGATGTGGTTGACCTAGGTGTGGATGTCCCCGCCGAGACATTTCTAACCAAGGCAAAAGAAGTAAAGCCCGACATTATTGGGATGTCCGCGCTTTTGACGACCACGATGCCGGCGATGAAGGACGTAATCGATCTATTTTCCGAGGAGGGGATAAGGGGCGACTTCAAATTTATCATTGGCGGTGCTCCCCTGAATCAAAAATTCGCCGACGAGATCGGTGCGGACGGCTACGGGGAGGACGCCCAGGCCGGGGTCGAGCTGGTGAAGAGCCTTATGGGATAAAAAGATTTCAGATTAAGAATCTATATATCCAAAGTAATCTTGTGGGGCAATAAATAAAACTCGGAGAGAAATCGGATGGTTTAGAATCTTATCTTTCTAAAACAAAAAAGGCGCCTGTTTTTTAAACGGTGCCTTTTTGTATAGAGAAAACCTTTTTAAGATCAATTTCCGCCGAAGACCCTGTCCCCTTTCATTCCATTTAATACCAATTTTCCGCCGGATAGGGCCTTGAATATGAAGGTCGTGTGTCCCGATATCGTCGATTCCTCGCCGGTGCGCGAAGAGACCCTTTTTTTGTCCCAGTGGGTGTCGGCGAAGACGAGGTTCGTGTCGCTGTCGATGGAGACTCTGTCGACATAGATTCTGAGATAGAAGCTGTTGAAGCGGTCGAGCTCATCCTTTACGGCCCACTCGAGGCTCGCATAGTCCATATCATAGTCGGATCCCACTCCCTTCATGAAGGTGCCCGCATCCTCTCTCTCGTATGAGTCTTTAAGCTTGTCTATCGCTGTATCCACCTGATCAAATTCTTCGGAGGATTTTCCCTCCATCCCCGTATTTGTTGTGGCACACGATAGGATTAGGACGGAAAAGAAAAATAGAATCGAAAATATCCTGAATTTTCGCATAGTATTAGAAGTCCCTTATCTGAGATAATTGGATGTGAAGCTTTTTGAAAGACTTTAAAAGGTGGAGATGATTATTATAAGATCAAGGTCAAGTCTTTATCCACTCATTAGAGCTCTTCGGTGGTTTCATCCACGTTGGTCGGAGTCTCCCCCTCATCTGTCGTCCCTTCTTCGGTGGTCACTTCTGGTGCGGACTCGGTGCTCAAGGGGGCCTCTTCCGTACCTTCCGTATCAACCGAGCTTCCAAGCGACTTCTCTTGCCCATATTTTTCGAGATCGAAGGACCTTTCGTCAAAAACTTGTGTCTCACCAAGTTTTTCGAGGTCGAAGTACGTTGACGGCTCGAAGATTGTACTGATGGAAGATTCCCCCTTTTCGGGCGGGACGGGACGTATCATAGATCCGATGATTATGCTCTCACCCATAGGGAGGCCGCTGTCTTCCCAGATACTCGTCCAGACGTCAACGATGAAATTCACCGCCAGGTCGTATAATTCCTCGTCCGTCAGGTCCCGCTGCCATATTTCGGCTGCAAAATCCTTCAGGTCTTCTGAATAATCTCTGATGGGGTTGTAGCCGTTATAGGTCACCGTGAGACTGCTTTCCTCGATCAGATATTCCACCGGGTAGTTGGGAGCCACTCCGATGTATCTCTTTGGCTCTATCGTGTCGGCGACATAATGGCTCACAAGACCCATGCGATAGGCAATGAGGCCTTTATCGGGGAAATCCTCGAGCAAGAGGTCAATGACGGAAAGGGAGATCATTTTGACCTCGTAAGGGGCGTCTCCCTTGTCTCCTTCGGGGATGTAGTAGTGTTTTCTGTAGCCGTAGGCGTAGCCACTTGGGGTTGATATGACTTTGTCGGGCTCTATGGCACCATTGATTGTGGCATCTATGTTTTTCTTGAGGAAGGTCCTAAGTTCTTTTGGACATAGGGCTACAGCGTCTTTGACCATCTGGACGTGGTATTCGTTTTCCCAGGCTATGGCATTTATGGAGAAGATTATCGTAAAAATGATCAAGGTCGAGAAAATTTTCGCTTTCATCTTCCCATCCTCCAGATTTGGAACAGTGTCTTTTAGAAAACTTAGAAAATATGTTTTCTTTAAAAAAGTTAAGTAAAATTCTATATAACTTTTATAAAAATTATACATAATATCTTACTTATTTGTCAACCTTTTTTTCAAATTTCAAAGATCGATATCATTAAAATATGAAGATGGGGGATTTTCACCTGCCACCGTATAATATTTCCAGCTGAACCTCAAAAACGGCTCTTTTTTATGTGATTAAAAAGGTATTTTGTCTGAGTAATCTTTTTATCATGGGAATAGAGTCATATCATATTTTGAGGCAGCAAACTTAGATGATATGGAGGAGCTGTATGCAGGGGAAAGCTCGGGCGTCAGGGGGCTTTGCCATTAACCGGGGCGAGGCTAAGATACTATAATGCTTGTTTTTATATGTGCCTTTGAGAATCTCAACGCATAGATCAGGAGCGGATTAGACTTGATGGTACAACAGGATAATACGATGAGAAAAGGCTCAAATCCTTTGAAACTTACAAAAATACCTTAATAGAAATATCTCAGTAGGTCTCAAGTACTATCTTGTATTTGGATGATTCGTGGTACCGCCTGTTGACTTCGCCGAAGACGATAGCGCCCTCATGCCGTTCGCCGGGCTTGATGGTCCCCGGATGGCTATAGGAATTTGCGCTCGTCAAATTGCCGTTTCTGTCAAACAGCGCCACGGAGATACCGTAATCTAAATCGTAGCCGCTGTCATTATAGACGACGAAGCTCATGTAGGGTCCGCGGGCGGTGCTCATTCCGAAGGGCCCGGTGGTCGCCTTTGTCTCGGTAGTGAACCTGATCTCACTGATTACGAGACCGCCGGATTCGAGATCAATCTTTGTCCACCTGTCGAGTATAAAATCACCTGTCTGAGACACCGAGTTGGCGTATGGTGGAACCCATCCGCCGCGGTCATAGACAGTAAGCCCACAGCCGATCGTTGTAACCGACACGGCGAGAATCGAAAGGGCAATTGCCAATATCGACAAATAGCTTTTCTTTTTCATCGGAAACCCTCAAAAAATTATAAAAAAATATTTCAGTGAGGCAAATTTCTCAATACGCCTTCGTATTGGATAATTAGTTCAGCTGTTTCTAAATAAGCATTTTTAAAAACCCGATGGAATGAACTCCTCGAGATTTTTGACGTTCCACGGTTCCTCTACCTTGGTGTCGAAGGCACCGTCGGGCATTGTGCCGTTGAGGCTGATATTCGACATGGCTATCTTTATCGAGTCTCCTCCTACAAGGTCGTCGATAGTGATTGTCGTCGGCACCGAGATACCGTCGATATCGATATATTCATGGTATGTCGTCCGAGAAATCGCCACCCCATCGAAAATGTGCTCTTTTGACTCGGTCCTCATATCGATCCTTGAGATCAGGGTTTTTTCTATTATCTCTGACCCCGACTCGGTCTCTATAATCCCGTAGAGGACACTTTCCTGAGCTAGATTTTCTATGAGAAATCTTTCGCCAATAGGCCTTGAAAACAGGTTTTTGAGGCTTTGTGGCGAAAAGACATTTTCACCGCCAATAATACCCCCTTTTTCTTTATTCTCAGTCTTGCCGACGTAGGCGGTCATCTCCTGCGGGGAATAAAGGACAATCTCATCTCCATTGATTACGACCTCAAAGAGCGTAATCCCGAAGGGCCCGATATATGAGAACCTCACCTTGTCCGGATTTTTGAAGGCCAAGTATCCTGAGATCGAGCCTGTGGTCTTACCCTCAAGATCAGTTGTGTTGATTTTAACAAATCCCTTGAGGGTCTCGATTTTTTCGTGCGCTGTAGTTAATGCCTCGACCGCCTCGTCCGCGCTTATGTATGATGGAATTTGGGGAAACGCCTCTGGGGTGGGTTTTACTATCGGGAGGGAACAGGAGGCCGAGATTGATAAAAAGGTGATCAAAGGGATTATCCAACTCCACCCCCTTTTTATCCTAATTGGGCTCTTTCGATACTTATTTTTCCCCGTGATTATTTTAGGACGCATGATTTCCAATTAGTCGACCGTCTCCTCTTCAAGTATATCGTATATTGTCATATGTTTTGTATATTGGTGATCTTTTAGATTATTTTGTTGGTGGTAAATCGCAACAGGCTAAAAAAGATCAAGTGGAGAATTATCGATTTAATAAAACTTTTCTATTACAATTTTTAAGTGATTCTATAATGAGTTCGTTTATGTGTCAAGGAAAAAGGGAAAAGCAGATATTTGTCCTGTTGGTACTGACAAATAGGTATATCTATAAAGAGATAAGAGCTGCTATATTTTAAACTCTAAACTTTTTCCTTTTGGCCGGCCCGTGTTTTTCAGGGAAAATCTTATTCCATACAAGTACGATCGGCGATGCCACATATATCGAGGAATATGTACCTACGACAATTCCTACGGTCAGGGCAAAGGCGAAGTCGTGGATGACCCCACCTCCCAGGACCAAGAGCGAAAGGACCGCAAGGAGTGTCACACCGGAGGTGATGATCGTCCTTGAAAGGGTCTCGTTTACACTTTTATTCATCACCTCTTCCTCCGGAGCCTTTCTCGCCTTTCTCATGTTTTCCCTGATCCTGTCAAAGACGACAATCGTATCATTTATGGAATAGCCGATGACGGTGAGGATTGCAGCGATGATCGGAAGCGAGAGTTCATAGTTCATCACCGAGAAGGCACCGATCGTTATGATGGAGTCGTGTACGAGTGCGACGACGGCGCCCAAGGCATATCGAAATTCGAAGCGGACAGAGACATAGATCAATATTCCCAAGACCGCAAGGAGAACGGCATAGAGCCCCTTTCTCTTCAATTCCTCCCCGACTCTGGGTCCGACCATTTCGACGCGCCTTATATCAGACGTCCCGAAGCCGAAGTGATCTATGAGCGCCTGTCTGACCTCTTCAGAAAGCACCGTTATATCCTGATCGGAGCTTACAACTCTGATTATGAATTCGTTTTCCTCTCCTCCGGTGAAGTTCTGAACCACGGCATCGGAAATCCCCACAGCATTTAGGGCTTCTCCTATCTCCTCAATTTTTACATCTTTTGCGAATTTCACCTGAATCAGGCTTCCCCCGGCGAAGTCTATCCCATAGTTTGGCCCCCCGCGCAAAGCGAGGGTCCCGATACTAATTCCAATCAGGATTGCGGAGATCAAATATGCGACGAGTCTCTTTCCAATAAAATTTATATTGGTTCCCGTCTTTATCAGTTCCATGGGATATCCTCCTTAAACGCTAAGCTTCTTTATCCTGAAGCGTAACATAATGAAGTCGAAAACGGTGTGGGAGACGAATATCGCGGTAAAAAGGCTCGTCAAGATTCCCACGCTCAAGGTTACTGCGAAGCCCTTGACCGGCCCCGTCCCGAACTGGAAGAGGACGAGCCCCGCTATGAGTGTCGTGACGTTGGCGTCCATGATCGTGAGGAAGGCCTTTGAGTAGCCCCCATCTATGGCGGCCCTCGGCGTCTTACCCAGTCTCAACTCCTCCCTCACCCTCTCAAATACGAGGACGTTTGCGTCAACGGCCATACCGATTGTCAGGGCTATACCTGCTATACCTGGGAGTGTCAGTGTTGCCTGAAACATGCTCATGATCCCGAGGATAATGATCATGTTGAGAAATAGCGCGAGATCGGCAACGAGACCCGATGCCCCATAGTAGGCTGCCATAAAGAGGACGACCAGAGCACCGCCGGCCAGGGTCGCGAGGAAACCCCTGTTGATGGAATCCTTTCCGAGGGAAGGCCCGACCGTCCGCTCTTCCAAGAGCGTAATTGTGGCGGGAAGCGCTCCGGCCCGAAGCACGATGGCCAGTTCTTTCGCATCCTCATTGGTGAAGCTACCCTCTATAATTGCAGCCCCGCCGGTTATCCTCGTTTTTATTACCGGAGCGGAATATACCACATTGTCTAAAATTATCGCAAGCCGCCTCCCGACATTGTCGCCTGATATTTTTTCAAACAGGTCCTCACCACGGGAGTCAAATTCTATATGGACATAGGGGTATCCACCCTTGCTGGAGTCGTACCTTATCAGGGCGTCGGTGATTACCTCGCCGGTCATGAGGGTCTTTTTCTCGATGAGATACGGTATCTCCTCGATTATCTCCCCCGAATCCCTGTCCCGCACCTTCTCGTAGAGGATCTCCCGCCCCTCAGGGATATTACCCATCAGGGCCTCCTTGAGGTCGTTTGTGTCGTCCACGAGCTTGAATTCGAGGAGCGCAACCTTACGTATCAGGGCCTTGGCCTTCTCCGGGTCGCTAAGGCCGGGTAGCTGTATAAGTATGTCGTAATCCCCCTGGCGAACTATCTCCGGCTCCGTGAGGCCCAGCTCATCGACCCTGTTTCTGATTGTCTCAAGAGTCTGATCGACCGTCTTTTCCCTAAAGGATTCGAGGTCTTTTTCACGGTAGGCGTAAAACATCTCCACTTTTTCCCCTTGGGTCTCCGATTTCGTTACTTCCAAAAAATTGTAACGCTTATTTATGTATGCTTTGAACTCTTCGTCGTGGCCCAACTCCGACAGGACTATTCTTATACCTTTTTCTTTATCCCTCTCTATTACTTCGTAGGGGATCCCTTCGTCGTCGAGGTACCCCTTTAGCTCAACGCTTATCCTGTCAAGGGAGTTTGCCTCCGCCTCATCGAGATTAACGCCCAAAAGGAGGTGCATCCCCCCCTTCAGGTCGAGGCCGAGGTTCAGGGTCTTGGTGGGTAAGATATTGTACCTCTTATCCCCAATCTTTATACCTTCGGTCCAAAATCCCGGCAGATTGCCGACAAGCAGAGACGGAAGAAGATATATTAATGCACCAAAGACCAACACAATGATAATGAGGAATCTGATCCTTAAATCCTTGATCATCTCCACACTCCTTTGGGTGTTGCCCAAAAAAGAAAAAAAATTTCATCCCCCCTCTCCTTCAAATGAGAGGGGGAACCTATTTTTAGATCAAAAGCAAAAATGGAAGAAGGGTTTCATCTCAGGTATATCGGTCTATACGAAATATGATCTTTTAGACCTCCTTTAAGACTGACCCTCTTTTTTTACTGCCGCAACAGAGGACTTTGTAACCTTTACTCTGACGTTGTTGGCAATTTCCACTGTGGCAATGTTGTCGGCAACTCCCGTCACCGTCCCGTGGATCCCGCCCGCCGTGATCACGTTGTCGCCCTTTTTCAGTTCCTCGACCATCCTCTGATGCTCCTTCTGCCTCTTCTGCTGAGGCCTGATGAGGAGGAAATAGAAGATGACGAAGATGAGTATAATGGGTACAAAGGCGGAAAAGCCGCCGAACATGCCCCCTTCCCCCCCTTGGGGTTGAGTCATCGCAAAGAAAATTTCCAAGGGTATCATTTAAAAGTCTCCCTCAATTTTACTGAAAAAATCGTCTTTAAAAGCCAAAAATTCATCTCTCTTTATCGCCTCACGTATCTTTTTTATGAGCGTAAGGTAAAAAGAGAGGTTGTGCAATGTGCCAAGTATCGCCGCCAGTATCTCGCCCGCCATAAAGAGGTGCCTCATATACGCCCTCGAGAAATTCCTGCATGTATAACAGCCACACTCATCATCGATCGGGGATATGTCTTTCTTATATCGTTCGTTCTTTATGACGATCTTCCCTCTCGATGTGAAGAACGTTCCGTTCCGGGCGTTTCGGGTCGGCATGACACAATCAAACATGTCTGCCCCCATTGCCGTAAGCCTGACGAGGTCCTCAGGCGTGCCGACGCCCATTAGATACTTGGGATTCTCATCGGGCAAGAGCGACAGGGTGAACTCGCTGATCTCATACATCAGCCCCTTTGCCTCGCCCACCGAGAGCCCGCCGATTGCGTAGCCGGGAAAGCCGATCTCAAGCGTTTTCTCGGCAGACATTTTCCTGAGCTCCTGAAACATCCCGCCCTGAACGATCCCGAAGAGTGCCTGATCACTCCTCTCTTTGGCCGCTTTGCACCTTTCGGCCCATCCGAGCGTAAGCTCCATCGAGCTCTTCGTATCCTCGAAGGAAGAGGGATACGACGTGCACTCATCGAGACACATAATGATGTCAGCCCCAAGCGCCCCTTGGATCCTGACCGAGTCCTCGGGGGTGATGAAGTGTCTCGATCCGTCGAGGTGGGACTGAAATTTCACACCCTCATCCGAGAGCTTACGGAGGTCTCCGAGGCTGTATATCTGAAAGCCCCCGCTATCTGTGAGGATCGGGCCGTAATAGCCCATGAATCGGTGTAAACCCCCCAGATCTTCAACGACCTTATGTCCCGGCCTGAGATACAGGTGATACATATTTGAAAGAACAACCTCGGCACCCAAATCCACCAACCTGTCGGGGCTCATCGCCTTTACCGTCCCCTGGGTGCCTACCGGCATAAATACCGGAGTATTGAATTTCCCGTGTGGGGTTTCAAACTCGCCCCACCGGGCCTTTGTCTCGCTACTCTTATGTAATATCTTAAAGGAAAACATCGGCCAATATGGTAATCAGAATAAAAGGATCGCGGGCCACCTGTCTCCTTTTTTATCCAAACCCTAAAACTCCTCCTTCTATCTCTCCCTCAATTTCCCATTAATTTCTTATATTTATTTAGCCTATTATATCAACATTCCCATCACCCATATCGCCCCTGCTCAACTCAAAATCGTGTTAGATTATCAGCATGGCGTCGCCGTAGCTGTAAAAGCGATACCTATTTTCAACTGCCTCCCTGTAGGCATTCAAGATGATGTCTCTTCCACAGAAGGCGCTCACAAGGGCGATGAGGGTCGATTTTGGGAGGTGAAAATTGGTCAATAGGGCGTCAATAACTCTAAACTTATAACCGGGATAAATAAAAATTGACGCTATCCCCCCCCCGGTAATTATTCTTCCATCTTCGCCCGCCGCACTCTCCAAAGCCCTCACCGTGGTCGTTCCGACGGCAATGACCCTTCCCCCCTCGTCTCTTGCCATCCTGATCGACTCCACCGCATCATTTCCGATCACGTACCTCTCACTGTGCATAATGTGGTCTTCTATCCTTGAAGACCTGATCGGAAGAAACGTCCCAGTTCCCACATGGAGCGTGATCTTCGCGATACTGATGCCACAGTCTTTGAGTCGGTCTATGGCCTCGTCATCGAAGTGCAACCCCGCCGTGGGGGCCGCCACCGAACCCGAAGGTCCGGCATAAACCGTCTGGTATCTCTCCCTGTCAATCTGATCTGTGCCGTCCCCGTTACCTTGGCTTCCCCTTTTTATATAGGGAGGGAGAGGGGTCTTTCCCCATCTCTGTAGATATTCAAAGAACGAGCATGGCAACTTGGCCGATAAGAGACATCCTTGGCCGTCTTCGTCCCATCCGGCAATCTCGGCCTCAACTTTTCCGGGGAGGATGATCTTTGTCCCCTTATTTATTTTTTTTCCGGAGGCCAACACCCTAACTCCGCTCGGCACCTCTTCGACAAATAACATCCTCACCATGCCCCCGGTGGTTTTTACTGCGTCAATTCGGGCCGGGATCACGCGGGTGTCGTTTAGCACCAAGAGATCTTTTGGCCTCAAAAAATTTAAAAGATCAGAAAAAAACCTATGGGATATCCTCCCCCCGCCGTCTCCCCTCTCTATGACCATGAGCCTCGACGCCCCCCTCTGGGGGAGGGGATACTGGGCTATCAGTTCCTCCGGGAGGTTGTAATCGAAGTCGGATACTTCCAATTTATTGCCCCCCTTGAACCTTACCCCCTTTCCCGAAAAATAATCCCGAATAGCTTGATTCTATTTAAACCTAAAGATAAAAACATATTTTAAATGTATTGTCAAGATAATTAATGAAGAACTCTCGTCCCCAAAAAGACGAGGAGGAGTCCAAGGAGTAGGGCAAGAAGGCCGATCCCCCGGATGGTCGTGTCGGAAAGATTTATGACCTCTGCCATGAACTTCTTTACCTTTTCGGGAAAGGCAAAGTAGGGGATCCCCTCGATGATAAACAACAGACCCAGTGCGATGATAATTAGCTTATAGTCCATCGATAGTGACTTCCCCCCAATCCAAAGCATTTTTTATCTAAAAGAGAAGATAAGAAACTACCTTAATATATCGTATGAGGATATCGCCCATCTTGTCAAGTCAAAAAGCGTCTCAATGACCAAATGGCGGCATATATGTTGATTGAGCGGTCAATCATTTTTCTCTTGACAAAAAATATGCGTTTTGATAAACACTAAACTTGCCAGTTTACGTAACGTGGCAGGTGGGGGCAGGTGGGGAGGGGGGGGGGGGGGGAAGGCTTTTTGATTCCTTGACCATCGATAAAATGAGGACATTTTTATGGCTGGAAAGCCGGCTTTTGATATAGATGTGGAAATGGGTAAAAATGAGCACATGTCCATAAGCGAGCTCTCAAAAAAGCTCGATTTATCGCCCAGGACCATCCGCTACTACGAGGAGATCGGGCTTTTGGACTCGATCAAGAGGACCGAGGGCGGAAAGAGGGTTTACGCCGAAGACGACTTCAGGAGGCTGAGATTTATCAAAAAGCTCAAGCTCTTGGGCCTTACGCTTGCCGAGATGCAGGAGCTAGACGCAATATATATGATCCATAGAAAAAACTCCAAGGTCTTCCCACGGATCATTGAGCTCTTCGACAATCATAGAAGGGAGATCGACCACAGGATAGACGAACTGAGGCTTTTGAAGATCGAGATAGAGGAGTTCCAGGAGAGGATGAGTGATAAGCTCAAAAAGGAGGGGACGTAAAGGAAAGAAAGCGGTGGCCGATATCAGATGGAAACCAGAGATATCTAAATTTATGTTGTTTGGATAATAGGATATAGGATATAAAGTGAAAGAGAGTAGAAAGGGTCTAATTCAAGTATACACCGGAGATGGGAAGGGGAAGACGACGGCGAGCTTGGGTCTTGCGATTCGGGCGTGTGGACACGGCCTAAAGTCCTACATGATCCAGTTCATGAAGGGGGAGATATACTATGGGGAGCTGGGGACGGCAGAGAGGCTATCCAACTGCCTGACGATCACTCAGATGGGGAGGCCCGATTTCGTAAATAAAGAAAACCCCGACCCGATCGACATCGAGCTTGCGGGAAAGGCCCTTAAGCTTGCGAGAGAGATAATTGAGGACGGGAAATACGATATAGTGATTCTCGACGAGGTCAACGTGGCACTCGACTTCGGATTGATAAAGCTTTCCGACGTTCTCGATATTATAGAGAAAAAGCCCCTCCACGTGGAGCTGGTGTTGACCGGGAGGAACGCACCGAAGGAGATCATCGATCGTGCCGACCTCGTCACCGAGATGGTCGAGATAAAACACCCATACACAAAGGGGATAGGTTCGAGAATCGGGATAGAGAGATAATTTGGAAAAGAACTTAAAACATTTAATTGAGAAAGCAATAATTCT
>CAZDOD010000030.1:0-21551 GCA_964506935.1 uncultured Thermodesulfobacteriota bacterium
AATTATCCTGGTGTGTTCGATCTATTTCGTCATTATCCTCTTCAGTTTTATTCCAATTATAGGGATACTCATCTCGTTGATACAATTGGCATTACACTTTTACATTTTTTACCTCTTGTGGGTCGGCCTCTTTGGAACGGCCTGCAGCGGGGCCTATAACGATTAGATCATGATTAGTTCGGGTTGTTGAATGTTAGGGGTTCAATTTTATATCTGACGTGAAGGGGAGGGGTAATTTTCTAAAAAACATCCTCCAGCTAATCCATCAATCCGCTCCCAAGTGGGACAAGAATTTTCATCACCAAATCCTTTATCTTCAAAAAGACATCATCCTCTTTCGCAGCCCCGTCTATCGTGACGACGTTTGTGAGGGGTGAAACAAAATCCTCAAAGATCGACTTTACCCTCTCGAGGTATTCCCTCCCCTCAAAGGCGGTGAACCCCCCCCTTTTTTCCTTGATCCTCGAAAGCCCCTGAGATACCGGGATCGTAAGGAGGATCACTAGGTCGGGCATCGGTGCGAATGCCTCGTTTTCCCCCCTGATCTCATCCGGGTCGATCCCCAATGCCCCCTGATATGCCATAGTCGAAAAATAATATCGGTCGAGAACTACGATCTTTTTGGCTTTCAATGCCGGAAGGATATTTTCTTTTACATTCTCTTTCCTGTCCAAGAGAAATAGTCTATATTCCTCCTCGGGGGATTTTTCCCTTCTTCCCCTTTCGGCCATCTCCCTTATCTCTTTACCCCATTTACCAAGCGTGGGCTCCAAAAGATATACGGCATCGTAGCCGGATTCTGTGAGGAAAGATACAAGCCTCTTTGCCTGTGTGCTCTTTCCCGACCCGTCTATGCCCTCTATGGCTATGAGGACTCCTTTTTTTATGACATTTTTTGGCATTCTAATATCGAATTTATCTATCTTTTTTCCTATATCATGGATGTTTTGGAAGGACAAGGATTTAATATGCTAAAAAATGGGTAAGGAGTGAATTTTCTGCTTTTAAAATCTGAGTAAATAGTATATTATATAAGATGATCTCGAAAGTCATCTTTGGGCAAATTTGATATCGAAAATAATTTAAAATTTATAGGAGGTAACAGATGCTAGACATTAAGGAAGCTATGACATATCCCCTTAAAGATCAAAATTGGATAGTCAAGGTGTTGATTGGAACCTTATTGGGTATTATACCCATAGTCAACTTCTTTTCTGTGGGATATGCTTATCAGCTTTTTAAGAAGGCGGTAAACAAAGAGGCACTTACTCTACCAGAATGGGACAATTGGGGGGATCTCTTCCTTAAAGGCCTCATTATTATTGTTATTTCGATCATCTACTTGGTAATTCCTGGGTTGATACTAGGTATCGGAATCGGCCTTACTTCTTCGGCCGCAATTAAAAGCTCTCAGGGATATAGCGCCATCGGGCAAGGTGTTATAGGAGGTCTGTTTATCTTCATCGGAGGCATTTTGTATCTTATCGTGGCCTTGATTCTACCTATGGTCCTTGCTCACTATGCAAAAAATAATGATGATTTCGGATCCATATTCAAATTCGGTGAAATTATCGGAAACATCTTCAAGGTAATCGGGGACTATATCCTGGCCTTGGTGGTGATTTTTGGTGTTCTTATTGTAATCGGTATCGTGGGAGCTATTCCATTTTTAGGTTGGATTGTATTGATCGCCGTATCCTTTTATCTGTGGCTTTTTGTGTATGCCCTCTTAGGTATGGCGTGCTCAGGCGCTTACGTTTAATGCGGCACTGAGATCGTTTCGGTGTTTCAATAGTGGATCGGTTATCCATTGACGGTTTGAATAAGGGGGGGCAAATGCCCCCCTTTTAATTTTCATCACGCTTTAAACTTGTAGCTTTTCTATGAACATTCATACCCCGAACATGCGGCTTACATCAAAGGATGGTTCCGTCATTTTGACTCTTGAGACTGTGGGGAGGGAGTTTCCGAGCGTCGAGGAATATTGGGACGGAAACTGGATCCTCTTAAAGATCTCTTTTGTTATGCCGGGCATAAATGTTGAGTTTACGGATCCATGTATCAGGACCGACGAGCTGGAGGGTTTTTTAGAGGAACTAAAAAGCCTATCCCTCGGCCACTCACAGGTAGCCGAATCGGTCTTCAGTGAACCAATAATATATATCTATCTTCAGGCGTCGGAGCCGGGGAGTGAGGAGATCTTAGGAAAGGTCGATATCAGCCTCTTCTCCGAGGAAGGCGTCGGCAACGTCGCTGTCGAGATGGACCTCAACTACGACTCAATTGACACATTCATCCGCGGGATCGAAGAGGTACTGAGGGAGTATCCGGTTTTGGACCGTAATACACACTGAGGAATCAAAATCAAATGTCAAGACCGGATGGCCGGTGGGGAGCTACGATCAGTGAACAGTAAAGATATTGATGATCTTTATATAACCGACGGAATATATATGGTGGCGGGGGACGGCATCACTTCTGATGAGGATGCATCGGCCTTCATCATAGCCGGACAAGATCCTGTCCTGATAGATACCGGTGCCGGAAGGTCGATAAAGAAGGTCATAGAGAATATCGAAAGGGTCGGAGTCGATCCCAAATCCATAAAGAGGGTTGTGATCACACACTGCCACATAGACCATATAGGGGGGATGCCGTATCTCAAGGAGCATCTGGGGGTCACGTTCTATATGCACGGTCTTGATGCCGGGCCGGTCGAAAGGGGCGACAGGGTCGTGACGGCCGCGGGGATGTACGGCGTAGATTTCCCCCCCACCCCCGTTGACGTGAAGTTTGAGGATTCAAATTTTACGCTCGAAATCGAGGGCAAAAAACTCGTCCTGCTCCACACGCCGGGCCACACACCCGGTTCGATATCGCCCTACATAGATATCGGGGGAAACAGGGTGCTTTTCGCACAGGACGTCCACGGGCCGTTCCTTGACGTCTTCGGCTCCGATATAGACAAATGGCGCGAATCGATGGAAAAGTTGATAGCGCTCAAGCCCGATATCCTATGCGAAGGGCACTTCGGTATCTATGAGCCAAAGGATAGGGCCTTAAGATACATCAGGGGATATTTGGACAGATACGCGGGATATTGATGTTTTTTATTTAATGTTTTGAGGGGGCTGTCTCCTTTTGGTCTACTGGAAATTGGTGCCCTTTTATCTCAAGAGATTTCGTAGTCCTATTTTTGCAGCACCGACCTCCCCGTCATCTCGACCGGTTTCTCTTGCCCCATGATCTCAAGGATAGTCGGGGCGACATCGGCCAGGATTCCCTCCCGAATGGTCTTTCCCTTATAGTCATCATCGACAATAATTAGCGGAACCGGATTTGTGGTGTGTGCGGTGTGAGGCTCGTTATTCTCGTAGTCCCACATCTCCTCAGCGTTTCCGTGATCGGCAGTGATGAGGATCGAATATCCCGCACTCCTAGCCTCCTTTACCACCCTTCCCACCGAGTCGTCGACGACCTCGATCGCCTTTACCGCCGCCTCCATGACGCCGGTGTGACCCACCATGTCGGGATTTGCGAAATTTAGGACGATAAGTGAATACCTCTTTTCCCTTATCCTCGATATCACGGCCTGTGTCAATTCCTCGGCGCTCATCTCGGGTTTTTTATCGTAGGTCGGGACATCTTTCGGAGAGGGTATGAGAACCCTGTCCTCCTTCGTCAAAACCTTTTCTTCCCCGCCGGAGAAGAAGAAAGTTACGTGTGCATATTTTTCGGTCTCGGCGATCCTGAGCTGCGAAAGTCCGTCATCGCTGACAAGCTCCCCAAGTATCCTTTCGAGTTTGGGGGGAGGAAAGACCACGGGGAGATCAAACTTCTCGTCGTATTCGGTCATGGTGAGAAAGCCCGATAGGTTCGGGACTTTTTCCCTCTCAAATTCGCCGAAATCGGAAAGTGTGAGCGCCCTTGTTATCTCGCGGGCGCGGTCGGCCCGAAAATTGATAAAGAAGATCCCGTCCCCGTCGCTTATCTCTCCAACGGCCGCCCCATCCTCTATTATCACCGTTGGGGTTATGAACTCGTCGGTCTCCCCCGCCCGGTAGGCGTCGCGAATCGCCGAGACGGGATCGATTGCGGTTCTCCCTTCGCCCGAAGTTAGGGCGTCGTATGCCTTCTTCACCCTGTCCCAGCGATTGTCCCGATCCATGCCCCAGAAGCGGCCCCCGAGTGTGGCGACCCTTCCGTAGCCTTCTCCTTTGAGAAATGACACTAACTCCACCATATATTCCGCGCCGCTCGTGGGGGGGGTGTCGCGACCGTCCAAGAATGCGTGGAAAAATAGTTGCTTTATCCCGCTATTTTTCGCAGCACTTATCGCTGCATATATATGTTCGATGTGGCTGTGGACTCCCCCGTCGGACAAGAGCCCGAGAATGTGGATCGCCCCGTCTGCCTTTTTTACCTTGTCGAAAAAACTCAAAAGCTCAGTATTCTCAAAGAAGGTACCTTCCTCTATAGCCTTATTTATCCTGGTGTATTCTTGGTACACGATCCTCCCCGCCCCGAGGTTCAGGTGGCCCACCTCGCTGTTTCCCATCTGACCTTCGGGAAGGCCGACGCTCTCTCCGCTGGCACCGAGTAAGGTCGAGGGGTAGCTCTTCGTCAGGGTGTCTATGTTGGGGGTCTTCGCCTGGGCAACGGCGTTATATTCGGTCTTTTTTCTTATCCCCCAGCCGTCCATTATGATGAGGATTACAGGTTTCACACTAATTTCCCCAAAAAAAATTCCAAGAATGGATTGGATTAAATAAGCCTGTAAATATAGATGCGGGAATAGATCCGAAGGTTCACCGGTCCTTTCTCTTTATCGAAAAGGTTAATCTATTTGGATGTATCTTCACAGATAACTTCTCCCCTCTCGTCGTATCTGATTTGCGGGACATCGGACCAGATCCCCTCGATGTCGAAGAAAAATCTTACGGGCTCCAGAAATACGTGGATTACTACGTCACCGTAGTCCATGAGGATCCACCGCCCCTCCCTCATCCCCTCTGTGCCGAGGGGGTGAATCTTCTCCTTTGACATCGTCTCTTCGATGTGCTCGGCGATCCCGATTACCTGTCGATCCGAGGTGCCGCTCATTATTACGATGAAGTCTGTGATAGTAGAAGAATTCCTCACATCGAGGACAACAAGGTCCTTGACCTTCCTCATCAGCGCCGCCCTGATAAAAATTTCCGGGCCGGATTTAAACACATTCTTCAGCGGTAGAGGCCTCTCTTTTCAATATATTTTTTTACCGGATCTGTTACGAGATATCTTATCGACTTTCCACTCCTTATCATCTCCCTTATATTGCTCGATGATATATCGAGGGCGGAGATATCCTGATAGTATACCCTGTGTCCCGATTTGTGTGTAAAAATATCTTTGTCGGTCTTATCAAAGGCGCCTTCCAGTTTTTTTGGGATTTTGAGTTTTTGGTTTGGGGATTCGGGATTTGGGCGCTTGGTGACGACAAAGTCGGAAAGGCCAAAGAGTTCTTTGACTTCCTTCCACGTCTCGATTTCCAAAAATGCGTCGATGCCGAGGATAAAATAGATTTTTATCCCCTCTCCCCCCTTCTTCCTCATGTATCTAAGCGTATCGACGGTATATGAAGTACCCCTCCTCTTTATCTCGACGTCGGATGCCGAGAAGTGGGGATTTTTTGCGACGGCAAGCCTCACCATGTTGTATCGGTGGCGGGATTCAATGATCGTCCCTTTTTCCTTATGTGGGGGCGAGGCGGATGGTATGAAGATTACCATTTTAAGTCCGAAGGCCTCCCTTACCTCCTCGGCGCTCCTCAGATGTCCCATATGGATCGGGTTGAATGTCCCCCCGATTATTCCTATCTTTTCGTCCCCTGAAAAGAGCTTCATGGATATCCTTATCTACTTTCTCAGCTGTCCGTCCCCTTCGATGATAAATTTAGTCGTTGTGAGTTCTTCCAATCCCATCGGTCCAAAGGCGTGCAATTTCGTTGTCGAGATTCCGATCTCCGCCCCGAGGCCGAGCTCGAAGCCGTCTGAAAAACGGGTCGAGGCGTTCACGATAACGCATGAGGAGTTGACCTCGTCTAGAAAGCGCTTTGCATTTTTGTAGTCTTTGGTCACAATGGACTCGGTGTGGAGCGAACCATATTTTTCTATGTGGGCGACCGCCTCATCCAATCCTTCAACCACCCTGACGGCGAGGATGAGGTCGAGGTACTCCTCGTACCAGTCGTCTTCGGTCGCACCCTTGACATCAGGAAGTATCTTCTGGGTCTCGGGGCACCCCCGTATTTCGACGCCTTTCTCCTTTAGGGCTTTTGACACCTCTGGGAGGAAACTTTTAGCTATATCCTTGTGGACGAGGAGGGTCTCGGCGGCGTTGCACACCCCGGGCCTCTGGGTCTTTGCGTTGACAACGATTTTCTTTGCCATATCGGGATCGGCCGATTCATCGATGAAGACGTGGCATACTCCCTTGTAGTGTTTGATGACGGGTATCATCGAGGTCTCCACGACCTTTCTTATCAGCTCCTCCCCTCCCCTCGGGATGATGACGTCGATGAGCTCTTCCAATTTTAGCATCTCGTCAACGGCCGACCTGTCTTTTGTCTCTATCATGCCTATTGCACCTGGTGGGATGCCATTGGCTTTTATCGACTCGCGCAATATCCCGGCGATAGCCATATTGGAGTTTATCGCCTCCGACCCGCCCCTAAGGACTGTCGCATTTCCGCTCTTCAGGCAGAGCCCGGCGGCGTCGGCCGTGACATTCGGCCTCGATTCATAGATTATACCGATAACTCCAAGGGGGATACGCTGTCTGCCGACAAGGAGCCCGTTGGGCCGACGCCACATCTTCGTCACCTCTCCGACCGGATCGGGAAGGGCCGAGACTTCCCTCAAACTATCGGCCATTGAATCGATAACCGCATCAGTTAGGGTGAGGCGGTCTATCATGGCATCCGGCAGGCCCTTTTCGTGGGCGTATTTTAGGTCTTTCTGATTTTCTTTTTTGAGCTTTTCCCTGTTGGAAGAAATGGCGTCTGCCATACTCAGGAGGGCTTTGTTTTTTATCTCAGCTCCAAGCTTTGCCAAAACAAGGCCCGCATCACGGGCATCCTTCGCAATTTTTTTGACATCTTCCTTTACAGACATGTCCCCTTTTCCCTCCATAGTCTAATAGAATTTCTTTTTGCTGGAGTTTCCATGTAAATCACATATCCTAAAAAAGCTTTTTGGCCCTTACGGAATAATCGTCACTACCCGACCATAAGCACGAGGTTGTCTCTGTGGATAACCTCATCGGTGTATTTGTAACCGAGTATCCCCTCTATCTCCTTTGTGTTGAACCCTTTTATTTCGGATAGCTCCTTTGAGCTGTAGTTGACGAGGCCCCTTGCAAACTCTTCACCGTCCGGTGAAATAAGTGAGATGAGGTCTCCGGCACGAAAGGTCTCCTTTATATCCACGACGCCCCTGGGTAAAAGGCTTTTCCCCCCCCTGACTACGGCCTTTGCCGCACCGTCATCGACATATATACTTCCTTTTGCCTTGAGGGTGTAGGCTATCCAATGCTTTCTGCTTTTTAGCCCCTCCTGTTTCGGGAGGAACAGTGTCCCGACAGGTTTCCCGTCAAAAATATCGATAATGGTATTTTCGGAAATTCCGCTTCCAATGATCGCCGGGACCCCCATTACGACCGCCATGTCGGCGGCTTCGATCTTGGTCTTCATTCCGCCCCTGCCCACCGCCGTGGTGGTATCCGCGGCTAGGTGACTTACCTCCTTCTTGACGTCTTTGACCAGAGGGATTAGTTTTGCGTCGGGAAAAAGTCTCGGGTCCCTATCGAAAAAGCCGTCCGTGTCCGTCAATAT
This sequence comes from uncultured Thermodesulfobacteriota bacterium, assembly GCA_964506935.1. Classification (GTDB taxonomy): domain Bacteria; phylum Desulfobacterota; class Zymogenia; order Zymogenales; family Zymogenaceae; genus CAZDOD01. The sequence goes on from CAZDOD010000030.1 coordinate 7,874, forward strand.
GACCAAGAGATCGGCACCGGCAAGGTTGATCGTCTGGGCCGACAGGTAATCGTTGTCCCCCAGACGTATCTCGGCCACTGCAACGGTGTCGTTTTCGTTTATGATCGGGACGACCCCCATGCTCAGGAGTGACAGGATGGTGTTTCGGGCGTTTATAAATCTGTTTCGGTTCCTCAAGTCCTCGTGGGTGAGGAGTATCTGCCCCACAATGATTCCATGGCGTTCAAAAGCCCTCTCATACGCCCTCATGAGCGAGGTCTGGCCCACGGAGGCCGCCGCCTGGAGGAGCGAGATGGTCGACGGACGCTCGTGAAAGCCCATTTTCGGGAGACCCGCGGCGATGGCGCCGGAGGAAACGATGATGAACTCAATCCCCCTCTTCTTCAAAGAGGCGATTTCGGATGTTATATTTTCGATGGCGGGGACATTGAGACCGTGTTGGGCAGTGAGAACTCCGCTCCCGATCTTTACCACGACCCTTTTTGCGCCCTTGATGAGTTTTTCTCTTATCTTCCTTTACCTCAAAAATTATACCGGTTCAGGCGGGATTATCCTTCGTGCGAGTTTTTTCGAGCTTTTTATATACCTCATTTAGCAATTCTTTTAGCCCCCTCCCCAAAATAGCAGAAATGGGGAAAATGTCAATATCTAAGTGGGCCTTGAGTTCTTCGAGCCTCTCCTTCGCTCCGGGGATGTCCGTCTTGTTCGCGCAGGCTACCTGGGGTTTATCAGAAAGCTTAATACTGAATGATAAAAGTTCCCTGTTGAGGTTCTCGTAGTCTTTTAGGGGGTCTCTTTCTGTGTAAGGGTCGAGGTCCAATAGGTGGATTAGGATCTTTGTCCTCTCGACATGCTTCAAGAACCTCGTCCCCAGGCCGACCCCCTCGTGGGCGCCCTCGATGATGCCGGGGATATCGGCAACGACGAAGCTTTTATCTGTGCCGAGGCGGACCATGCCGAGTTGCGGGGTGAGAGTGGTGAAGGGGTAATCGGCTATCTTCGGTTTTGCGTGGGAGATTTTGCTTATCAGGGTCGATTTTCCGGCGTTCGGGTAGCCGATGATCCCGACATCAGCCATGACCTTCAGGGAGAATTTTATATGCAAGGTTTTCGCCGGCCCACCCTTTTCCGACTCTCTGGGAGCCTGGTGTGTCGAAGTGACGAAACGGGCGTTACCCCTGCCGCCCCTCCCTCCACGGGCGATTAATACCTTTTCACCCGGATCGGTGATGTCGGCTATCATTTCTTCAGTCTCCGTGTCGATTATCTCGGTACCGATTGGGACGGGGATTATAAGGTCATCACCCCTTTTGCCGTGGCAATCCTTTCCCATCCCGTGTACACCCCTCTGGGCCTTCCAGTGCTGCCTGTACTTATAGTCGAGGAGAGTGGACATATCGGGATTACCAATAACATACACGCTCCCGCCATCTCCCCCGTCACCGCCGTCGGGACCGCCCTTGGGAACGTACTTTTCCCTGCGGAAACTGGAGCAGCCGTTTCCCCCTGCCCCGGATTTCACCTCGATAATCGCTTCGTCTACGAACTTCATAGTTTGTTTTTTTTGTAAACCGCTATAAGTTAAAAAGGGTGGACTTTATTGTCCACCCTTCTATTTTACTCTATTTAGTCTTTTTTATTTTAACTATCTTAACTACTTTATGAGACTCAAAAAAATTCCCTACTTTTCCGAGAATTTCTATTTCGTCACAGGTCCTATCTCGCTTTCACCCCAAAACCGTACCCTTTAAGAAAAGGAAATGTCAATTTACATCTGCTCTGTTCGTGGGCGCGGTTATCTGAAGATAGGATTAATTTCAGCCGGCGTTTAAGATAGTGACCCTTTTCCTGTTGCGAACCGTGGTTTCAAATTTAACCACGCCGTCGATAAGGGCAAAGAGCGTGTGGTCTCTCCCCATACCGACCCCGTTTCCGGGGAGGATTCTAGATCCGCGTTGACGAACCAGTATATGACCCGCGCGGACTTTTTCTCCGCCGTAGCGTTTTACACCGAGTCTCCTGCCCTCACTGTCCCTACCGTTCTTGGAGCTTCCCTGTCCTTTCTTGTGTGCCATAGTTATTTACCTTTATCCCTTGATCTCATCGATTTTTATCTGGGTATAATGCTGGCGGTGGCCCTGTTTTTTTTTGTAGCCTTTTCTCCTCTTGTATTTCAAGATGTTTATCTTTTTCCCCCGCCGCTGGTCGGTTATTACGCCGCTGACCTTTGCGCCCTTGATCGTGGGTGACCCGATCTTTGGTTCTTTGTCACCGCCTATCATGAGGACCTCATCGATGTTCACCTTGTCCCCGATGTTTCCAGCCAGTTTCTCCACGCTGATGGTATCCCCGGGAGATACCCTGTATTGTTTGCCACCGGTCTTTATAACTGCATACATATTCTGTTTTCTCTTTCTTTTCTTTCTTCCAAATCCCGAAATTTTTCCACTCTAAACCCTAATTTTAACCATTTTTTACATATTTTGTCAAGCTTTTAAATTTATCTATCAGCCTTTTAGTCTAAATAAAATATAGGGGTAGAATTTTCCTTGACATTACATTTCTTGTTAAAATATAATTTTTGCTATGCCGGAGTGGTGAAATTGGTAGACGCAGGGGACTCAAAATCCCCCGGGCCTCGCGTCCGTGTGGGTTCGATTCCCACCTCCGGCACCAATTTTATCAACAATCTCAAGGGGTTTGCCCATCAGCAAATCCCTCTTTTTTTTACTTGAAACCCTTCCTGAAGTCTTTGAGCGACTCACCATTTCTTTCGGATGAAGACATAGCGATGTTTTATGCGGTGGATCAAAGAAATCACTGGGAAAGAAGGTTTGGAAATTGGTAATATAAAATTTTTTAATAAAACAACAAACTTTAATATACAACCCTTCCACCTAAATAAAAAGAATAAAAGAAGTAGAACATATTCCAAGCTATAAGTAGTTCTGCTTCTATTTAAAGATTTTGGGATACAAAATATACTATCGAAGATATCCGTGGGGAGTATACCGAGGTGTTTCGATGGTAAGACGAGATAAAACTTGATTCATTTTTTTATTTTGATATTATTAGAGTTAAAGGTTTTTAAAACACAGAAAGAAACTACTTAAATGTACATATTAAAAAATCTGGAAATATCAATCAAGGCACAGAGGTTTTATTTATATACATTAATTTTTATAATAGGATGGCTTTTTGAGAATTCCGGAGGATTTTGGAATATAGAGGTAAAATATGAAGAATAAAACCGACAATAAAAACCAAGAAGATAAAATGGCCACAAATATGACCATCAGGGGTCATATCGATGCCCTCCGTGAGATACTGGGAGACAACGGTGCCAAGATGATCTTCAGAAATATCGGTCATCCTGATATCTTTGAAAAACTCCCGGGATACGACTGGGAACCTTGCATTACCGAGAACGACAGGGCCGAGATCTACACTGAGGTTGTTAATATGTACGGTTTAAAAGGGGCCTTAAGCCTCTGGAGGAGGATGGGGTATATGGCCGTTAAATACGCCGTGGAGATAGGCCATGTATTAGACTCATTTGAGGAGGACCTATCGTCGGACGAAAAGTTTCAGAAGTCGATGGAGTTACTTTGTGCAGTCTCTGGAAAGGGGGAAATTGTATTAAACGATAAAGGGAAAGTAGAGTATGATTGCTTCAACTGCACAACATGTAATCCCTACAATACCGAGAGGCCCATCTGTCTCGGCTTTGTAGGGTCCCTCCAGTATGTTGCCGATTGGTCATACGGGAAAGGTGTATATATCGTAAAGGAGATCCGTTGCAAGGCCATGGGGGACGATACCTGTTATCACGTTCTAACGAAAGCAGAATAGAATTGTCTTTAGACAGAAAACAAATCGGTTTCTAATTGTTCACATCCTGTAAGGGAATACCCAATGGAAGCACTAAAGAATTATTCTTCTTGGCCGAAAGGGAGACCCAGGTCGTTAAACTACCCAGGGATTCCTGTCCATAAGATTTTAAGCTCCACAGCATCCAAGTTTCCAGATATAGTGGTGTTAAGATTTATGGGAATAGAGATTACCTACAGGGAGCTGGACAAACTATCCACACGGTTTGCAAACAGCCTTTTGGCCCGTGGTGTAAGGAAGGGAGACAGGGTGGCGATACATCTCCCCAATTGTCCCCAGTTTGCAGTGGCCTACTACGGCATAATGAAGACAGGAGCAGTATTCGTGCCCTGCTCTCCCCTTTTAGTTGAGCGGGAGATCGAATATCAGTTGAACGACTCGGGAACCGAGACACTAATTACCCTCGACTTGCTTTCGGGTTCTGTAGAAAATATTATAAAGAAGACAAAAGTCAAAAACCATATAGTCACCACCATGCCCGACAATTACCCCCCAGTATCGGCACCTCTGAGGATGCTGAAGAAATCTCCTATCGAGAAGGGTGAGGACTTCCTCTCTCTTCTAAATGATGGCAGCGAAGACCCGGTCAACATAGATATCGACCCAAAAGGGGACATCGCCCACCTGGGATACACCGGCGGCACAACCGGTCTCTCAAAGGGGGTTGTGATGACCCACTTCAATGTCGTCTCCAACGTAATTCAAATTGCCCACTGGTTCGGTGGGGGGGATGTGGTATATAAAGACGAAATCATATCCCATGATATGACCCCTATGAGGGAGGAGATAAAAAACACTGAATGGCCATTGATTGAGAGGATGACGGTCCTTGTTGTAGTTCCCTGGTTTCATGTCATGGGCTCCATCGGTTATCTCAACTTCCCGGTCTACAGCGCGATGACAATGATTGTATTTCCCCGCCTCGATGCAAAGGAGTATATCCGGGCGGTGGAGAAATACAAGGCCGATGTAATGGGGGGCGCTCCCCAGCTCTATATTCCTCTGCTTGAAGATCCGGAATTCAAAAATATTGATATGTCTCGGATCAAGTTTGCAGTCTCGGCTGCGGCGCCCCTCCCGGTCCCCATTTTGAAGAAGATGCTCGATGCCTTTTCCGGGGTGGTCTGCGAGGGGTACGGACTCACCGAAGTAACCGGAATGGCCACTATGAATCCACCCAGCAGGGAGGCATCGAAGGCGGGGTCGGTAGGACTCCCGGTATTTGATACATTTATAAAGATTATTGATGTAAAGGACGACAAAGTTCTCCCCCAGGGGAAGGAGGGGGAGATCTGTGTCAAGGGTCCCCAGTGCATGGGAGGCTATTGGAATAGACCCGAAGAGACCAGTGCAGTTCTCAAGGACGGCTGGGTTCATACCGGAGATATCGGCTACGAGGATGAGGACGGTTATTTTTACATCACCGACAGGAAAAAGGACCTCATCATCTACAAGGGATACAACGTCTATCCGAGGGAGCTCGAGGAGGTGCTATTCACGAACCCGGAAGTGGCTCAGTGTGCCGTGGTGGGGAAAAAGGCCGAGAAGGGGGGTGAGATACCGGTGGCGTTTATTCAGCTCAAACCGGATGCCGGAGCCACCGAGGATGAGATCATGGAATTCGTAAACAAAAGGGTTGCTCATTACAAACACATCCGGGAGGTGCATTTTATCGACGAGATGCCGGTGAGTGGCGCCGGAAAGGTTCTAAAAAAGGTTCTCAGAGAGAGACTTTGATATGCTAATCGCGTATTTCTATTGAAGGCAACTCTAACTAATAAGGAGACGGTTGCCTCTGCAAAAAAAAAGGGAAGGAATATGGAAAAGAGAACCGTATATGAGAAGCTGTACAAGAAACTGACCGCCGAAAGGGATAAGATTTTTGATATCTTAAAAATCCTCTTTACACGCGAAGAAGCGGAACTGGCGCTGATAGTTCCCTTCATGCCTGCGTCTCTCTCCGATATTTACAAAGGGTTCTATTGGGAATATTATTAAAAACCGTGACAATCGAGGGGAAAAAGGCTTAATTGTTTTCCTAAAATGTAAAACAATTTTTTAATTATTCCGTGATTGAGGTTGCATTTTCCAAAAAATATAACATTTTTTTAGGAGAAATGTCATGACGGACCCATATTCCAAGAAACCGTGGTTGAAGTTTTACGACGAGCACGTCCCACCGAACTTGGACTACGAAGAGAAGACTTTCGCCCAACTCTTTCTGGATAACACAAAGGACCTAAAAAAAAGGGTCGCGGTCCACTACATGGGAACCTCCATTACCTTCGGTGAGCTTGACGACTACTCCAACAGGTTTGCCCATTTCCTGAAAGACAGTGGACTAAAACCTGGCGATACCGTAGGGGTGAACCTCCCCAACCTACCCACCTACTACATCTCCATTATCGGCATCCAGAAGGCGGGGTGCGTCCTTACCGGGGTGAGCCCCCTCCTGTCGCCCAGAGAACTGGAGTACCAGCTAAACGACTCCGGGGCGAAGGCTCTGGTTACCCTGGACATCTTCTTCGGTAACGTGGAGCAGGTAGTCAAAAACACCGGTGTAGTTGCCATTGCCGTAGTCGAAATCGCTGACTTTTTGCCAGGAGTCAAGAGGTTCCTGGGGAAACTCCTGAAGAAAATCCCCACTGGGGAGGTAAACCCCATCCCGGGTATACCGGTAAAAAAATATATGGAAATCTTAAAGGATATGCCCTCTGACCCGGTCCTGGAGAAGGTGTCTATAGACGCTCCGTGTACCATGCAATACACGGGAGGCACAACGGGGCCCCCCAAGGGGGCGGTCCTGACTCATAGGAACATAGTGTTTCACTTCAAACAGATAATGACATGGATGGAAATGGGTATAGGGGAGGAGACATGGCTCTCCGCACTTCCCCTCTTTCACCAGGGAGGACTCGCCCTGGGGTTGGGAGGGATGTCCACAGGGAGCACGCAAATACCTATACCGAATCCCAGGGACCTCGATTTTATCATCTCGGCAATCAAGAAGTACAGGCCTGAAGGGATGGTAAACGTCCCCACTATCTACCTGGAGCTCTTAAAGAAACCCGAATTTCGCTCACACGATTTCTCAAATGCCAGGTGGTTTTTCTCCGGAGGCGCACCATTTCCAGTAGAGTATATCAAGGATTTTGAGGATGTAGTAGGGGCAGGGAAGCTGTTAGAGATGTTGGGTATGACCGAGACCAGCCCCATCCTTATAAGCTTACCCCTCTATGGAAAGAAGAAGCCAGGATCTGTGGGACTCCCATACCCCGATACCGAGGTAAAGCTTGTTGACCCTGAGACCGGAAAGCTCGCCCCGGTGGGGGAGCCCGGAGAGGTGGTCGCCAGGGGCCCCCAGGTCTTTACCATCGGGTACCACAACAAACCTGAAGAGACGGCGAATACCTTGAGGGACGGCTGGATATATACTGGGGATATCTGCACGATGGACGAGGAAGGCTACTTCTACGTGGTGGACCGCTTGAAGGACATGATCATTGTATCGGGATTCAAGGTCTTTGCGAGAAACCTCGACAATGTCCTGATGGAGCACCCGGACGTGGATATGGCCGCCACCATCGGTATCCCGGACCCGAAGAGACCGGGATCAGAGATCGTGGTATCGGCAATTGTCCTGAAACCCGGGGTGGAGAAGTCCGATGAGACGAAGGAGAAGCTCACGGAATACATGAAGGAAAAAATGGCGAAGTATGAGGTGCCAAAGAGGATAGACTTCATGGATACCCTACCCACCTCCGTCTTGGGGAAGGTCTTAAAGAGGGAGCTTAAAGAAAAATATGAAATATAGTAGAATGTAGTTACTAAGTTTAAAAAGCATTCTCCAAATTGTAAAAAACAAATTTTAAGGAATATAAGTAGTGGATAAAGAGTCTGTTTATGAGAAGCTGTACAAGAAACTGGCCGTTACACCCACCGGAGTACCGAAGGGGGAAAGGATTTTTGAGATATTAAGAATCCTCTTTACCCCCGAAGAGGCGGAACTGGCGCTGATACTCCCCTTTATGCCCGCCACCCTTTTCGATATTGCCGATGGGGCCAAGATGGAGTTGGGGGACACAAAGAGAGCATTATCAAATATGGCAGATAAGGGGCTTATATACGCCTTTGAGCATAAGGGGACACCTATGTTTATGCTTTTCGGTTTCGTTTGGACCTTATTTAAGTTTCCACTTATGACAGAAGTTCCAGGCGTGGACTATGAGAGACTTAAATCACTGTGCGACGAGTTTCTTGCCGAGGAAAGTTTGGTAGGGGATGACACGATAAGTTCAGAAGGCAAACATGTCTCTATGAGTAGGGTTCTTCCCATTCAAGAAAATTTGTCATCGGAAAGCGAGGTGCTACCCCAGGACCTCGTCTATAAGTATATAGATGAGGCGAAATATATTAGTGTAGGCGAGTGTTCATGTAAAAAAATCGTAGGTGGTTGTGACTCACCGAAAGAGGTTTGCATGGCCCTCGGTCACGAGGCGAAGTTTCTGGTCGAGAGAAAAATGGCCCGACCCATCAGTAATGATGAAGCCAGGGCTATCCACAAAGAGGCGGTCGATGCCGGCCTCGTGTCCGTAACCTCCAATACAAAGGACAAGATCAGCCTGATCTGTCACTGCTGCCCGTGTTGCTGTGCTCAACTGGGGGTGGGTACAAGGCACGGTCGTTACGATCTTGTCCCCAAAGGGGCATATATTGCCTCTGTAAAGGAGGATGAATGCACGGCATGCGGTTCGTGCGAAGAAGTGTGCCCGATGAAGGCAATAGAAATCAATGATACGGCCGAGATAGATATCGAAAGATGTATCGGTTGCGGCCTTTGTGTATCGTCGTGCCCCGACGACACTATATCCCTTATTAAGAGGACACCACTCCCAGATGTGCCTAAAAATATTATAGAGTTGACGGAGAAGGCGTTGGCAATAAGGGGTGTAACCGAGGAATTTCTAAAAGAGCTAAAAGTAATGAAAAAGGAGGAGTAAATGGATAACAGGGAAATTTATAGGAGGCTCAGGGATAAATTATCTGTGGCACCGTCTGGAGTGCCGGATGGAGATAGATTCTTGGAGATCCTCGAAATCCTCTTCACTCACGAAGAAGCGGAACTGGCACTAATAGTCCCCTTCAGCCCCGCATCTCTCTCCGATATTGCAAAGGTTTATCGAATTGAAAAAACGAGGGCGAAAAAACTCCTCACGAATATGGCAAGTAAGGGGCTCGTTTACACATTTGATCTAAGAGGGGAGGCGATGTTTCTATTATTCAGCTTCGAAACCATCTATAACTATCCGTTCAAATACAAGTCTTCGGATCTGGATAAAACAAGACTCATATCTTTGTGGAGAGAGTACTTTAAAAAGGGTTGGGATCACATGCCTGGATCCTATGTAACCCCTGGGAGGGTGCTTCCGGTAGAGGAAGAAATAAATTCTAAAAGCGGTGCGCTCCCCCATGACCTTGTTTATAAATACATCGACGAGGCGAAGTACCTCGCAGTGGGTGATTGTGCATGTAGAAGTATTGTACAGGCGTGTGATAGTCCAATAGAGACCTGCATCGGAGTAGGATATCCGGCAAAATTCCTTGTAGAGCAAGGGCTGTCACGTCCCATCGAAAAAGAGGAAGCGAAAAGGATCGTTAAGAAGGCCCATGATGCTGGGCTGGTTTCCATCCCAAACAATGCAAAGGCTGATATAGGGATAATCTGTCATTGCTGTTCGTGTTGTTGTGGGCAGTTGGGAGTGGCCACAAGGCTTGGCCGTTACGACCTTCGCCCTATTGGTTCTTTTATATCGGTTGTTGATAAAGACCTTTGCACTGACTGTGGGTCGTGTGTGGATATTTGTCCAATGAAAGCAATTTCTTTGGAAGAGGTCGCATATGCCGATCCTGAAAAATGTATCGGATGTGGCCTCTGTATTTCATCATGTCCTGAGGAGGCCCTATCTCTTGTTAAACGTTCCCCACTTCCCGAGGTACCTGATGACATCAAGGACTATATTATGAAGGCCGTCGAGGCACAGGGGACAAAAGAGGAATTTGTGAGAGAGCTTAAGATAAAAGAGGACTATAAAGTAAAATAGAAATGCAGTAGAGATGTCTTTCGTATAGTTGAAATCGACCGTAATTATTAATATAATATTTCGGTTACTGGGAGGTATCAAGATGGGAGAGCGCAAATGGTATAAATCATATCCACCTGGTATGTCTAAATCCATCGAAATAGAAGAAACCACCATGCCACAGTTCCTCACGCGAGCGGCAAAGGAGTTTCCGAATAGAACGGCACTCCAGTTTATGGGTAAAAAGATAACATTTGCAGGTTTAGAAGGGCTTGTGAATCGATTTGCCAATGCCCTTGTTGAGATAGGAGTAAAGGCGGGGGATAGAGTGGCGCTATTGATGCCCAATATTCCGCAAATAGCAATTGCATATTACGGCATCTGGAGAATGGGGGGTGTTCCGGTTCCCAATAATCCACTCTACACAGACAGAGAACTTGAGTTTCAATTCAATGACTCGGGTTGTACGGTCTTAGTAACGCTGGATCTCTTTATTCCCAGAATGCTGGCGCTCAGGCCTAAGACGAAAATAAGGACTATTATAAGCGCCCACATCAACGATTACCTCCCATTTCCTAAAAAGCAGATATTCCCTATATTAAAGAAGGGTATGTATATAAAATATGAAGAGGCCCCTGATTATTATCAATTCAAAGACCTCATAAAGGGTGCTTCTCCAAAATTTACAGGCTCTCCCCCCGATTGGAATGACCTGGCTTCCATCTTCTACACCGGGGGCACCACCGGCGTATCCAAGGGTGTTATCCTGTCCCACAAAAGCGTATCTTCAATGACTCAAATCTTTAAGGCCTATTTGTTTGACCTTGGAGAAGAGGAGGCGGAAAAGGTCCTTGCGATATATCCATTCTTTCACGTGGCTGGTTTTACCGGGGTAATGAATCTCTCTGTTTTGAACGCTTGGACAGTGGTTCTGATACCCAGGCCGGAGCCCCGGGCAGTGCTGGATATGATGGTGAAGTACAGGCCGACACTCGTTGGCGCCGTGCCCACCATATATATAGGGCTTTTGAGCCTTCCTGACTTTAAAAAACATGACTTTTCATTTGTCAAGGTTTTCCTCGCCGGGGCGGCACCCATGGCACAGGAAACCGTCCGGGAGCTTGCGGTAGCAACAGGAATCGACACCAAAAAGGGGACAAGAATCGTCGAGGCATACGGCATGACAGAATTTGCCATTGCCAGCATCACCCCCTGGAAGGGAAAGCTGAAGCTGGGGAGCGTTGGCGTTCCCCTGCCCAATACCGATGTGAAGATTGTGGATTTAGATAAAGGCGAAAAAGAGATGCCCGTTGGGGAAGAAGGTGAGATCATCTGCAGAGGCCCCCAGATATGTTCTGGCTATTATAACATGCCGGAAGAAATTGAAAACTACATCAGGGATGGCTGGTTCTATTCCGGCGATATAGGGAAGATGGATGAGGACGGCTACCTGTATATAGTGGACCGAAAGAAAGATATGATCCTTGCCGGGGGCTACAATATCTATCCGAGGGAGATAGACGAGGTCCTATTTGAACATCCGAAAATTCTTGAGGCATGTGTAGTTGGGGTTTCTGATAAATATCGAGGTGAGACAGTGAAGGCCTTTGTGGTTCTCAAGCCCGGAGAGACAATTACAGAAGAGGAGCTGGATACTTATTGCCGAAAGTCCCTGGCCGCATACAAAGTTCCGAAGATCTACGAGTTCACGGAAAGCCTCCCGAAATCTGCAGTGGGGAAAATCTTGAGGCGGGAGCTTCGAGAGATGTAAGAAGGGAAAGCCGCCAAGTAAGTCAAATACATTTGTTGTGTTTACTGATACTGAGTTGGGATTATGAATCTGAAATTTAACATGAGGAGTATGTGATGACAGAAAATATGGGTTTAAGTTACGTTGCTTTTATGTCAGTTATTGATTCGATGGAAGAAATTATCGGGGTCAACGGCAAAAACGCAATTTTACGATATATTGGATTTGAAAAACTTATTGACAACCCCCTGGAATATACAATCCAGAAAAGAATGGCAGTTGAAGACGGCCATAGGTTGTATATGGGCATTCGGGAGATAATCGGAAACAAGGGGTACAATCCCCTTATGTTCAGGGGAGGGGTCCTTGCCACGAAAAATGTCTTGGCCCATTCGGAAGGCCTCAGGGCCCTTGCCGATTTGAAAGGGGATGGAATGGAAAAGCTGCAGCAATTTTATTCCAGCTATATCTACACTATTGGGTTGACACCGGAAGAGGTGCTGGAGTTCAACACGGAAAAGAGCGAGATACTCGTTCATCGACGGCCAAGCTGCAATGAATGTGATTTTGTGTTGAAAAGAAAGGATCTGCTGGAAGAGATTAAGAGACCCGGTTGTGCAAACGTGCTGGCGGCCGTCTATTCGGTGGGAAACCTCAGGCCCGATCTGGTGACCGTCAAGGCCGATGAGATTAAATGCAGCTTGATTGGCGATGACGAATGTCTTTTTCGGGTTTTGTATGAGATAAAATAGGGGTTACATGAACTGGGGGGAAAGCGGTGTCAATCTTTACGGTTTTAATCGCTTTGCTCAGACGGACCGGTTTTTTATGCATCAAAGATCGGACTGGCGATGCTTTTATGTCATGAATTCATAGATTCAAATGTAATATTATAAAGCCATAGATTAAACGAAAAGATATGGATCCTCTTTTCTGAAAATAATATCTGATACTCCCTATATCTTTTATTTTCCACCCAATAATTTTATTTGACTGTCAAGCTCAAATATAGTAAAAGAAGCTAAAAATTGTAGTGTACTTTTCAGCTTCACCCTTTGGGTCATCATGCCCCTTACGGCCGAAATAATAAGGGATCTGGAAGCGGTCGTTCCCGGTTTCAACGGAACCCCCCTCACTCTCTCGAGCTTCGAGAGGATAGCGGAAAGAAAAAAGATAACCCTCATGGTCCACAACATCCCGACGCACGGCTGGCTTTTCGAGCTGGACGGACGTCCCGCGATCGCCGTCAACGGACGCCTCTCGAAGGGGCACTAGTCCTTCGTCGTCTGGCACGAGTACTTCCACCACTTCTATCACCCCGAGGGATTCTATTCCTATGATAAGTGGTAAATTAGGAAAGAGTCGAATCTAATGTGTAGTTTAAATTCTAACATTTAGTGTCCAACCTTTACTGACGACATACACTTTATTTATCATCAATAGTATTTAAATAATGTCCCCTGTACTTTATCATAAAGAGTTTGCAGAAAAAGTAGATCTATATTAAAATATTAAATAGAAATGAAAATTAAATATAAGTTGGGATAATTATGGACGACTCAGAGAGAAAAGCAACGAATATTGCCATCCGGGCATCACTTGATGGTATCATCGATATTCTTGGCAAAAATGGCGCAAAGATAATATTCAGAAACGCCGGCATACTCCATGTGTTCGAGAACCCGCCAGAATATAATTGGGAACCGTGTGTTACGATACCTGAACAGGCAAAGATTTATACTGAAATATCAAACCTAGTGGGTTACAATGGCGCTCTGGGTGTCTGGAGAAGGGTGGGGTACTCGGTCATGAAGTGTGCCGCGGAGATTGGGCATGCTTTTGATGCTTTTTATGACCTTGGGGCGAAAGAACAATTTGTAAAGGGCATGGAATTATTTATCATGGGATCGAGAAAAGGGAAAGCCGTCTATAATGAGGATGGGAGTATAGATTTTGA
>CAZDOD010000031.1:0-3536 GCA_964506935.1 uncultured Thermodesulfobacteriota bacterium
CCAGGAAAGCGACATACGTAAAGGGAGTGGGGGATGAGGTAAAAAACCTCCTCCTCATTGATTCCGGCGACCTCTTGTTCAGGGATAGAAGCCTCCGCAGCCGGGACGATATCAGTTATAATCTTCAGGGGAAGGCGATAATTGAGTCGATGAACGAGATGGGATGGACGGCAATTACCCCGGGTGAGACCGACTTCGCCCTCGGAGTCGACTACCTGAAGGAGCTCAAGGCGATGGCGGACTTTCCATTTGTCTCTGCCAATATCTTGGATGAAAAGACTAAAAAATACGTCTTCGAGCCATATGTGATCAAGAATTTCGGCGGCTTCTCTGTCGGTATAACGGCAGTGATGGGGGATCAGGCGAAGTTCTCCAAAGAGGAAGAGGAGGAGCTGGGGATATATCTTGATGATGACGTCTCGTCACTCAAAAAGGTGATGAAGGTCTTGAGAAGAAAGTCGGATTTTATCATCGTCTTGGCCCACACGGGCCACGAACGCGCAAAGGAACTTGCCGGGAGGGTTGACGGGATAGACCTGATAATAGTAGGGCACAGGCCCGAGATGAATCTCTATCGGCCCGTGGATGAGGACGGCACCCTCATTACCCAGATACAATCGAGGGGTAAATATATCTGCAGGCTGGATTTTGTTATCGAAGCCCCCACCCGTCCATACGACTTTTTCATCGAGGGAACGGGCGATACAACGTCGCTCGAATATAGACAGCAGGAGATGAGGCTGAAACAGTTGACGATCATGTATGAGGACTACATGGCACAAAAGCAGGACGGGAAAGATGTCGGCGAGGCCCTGGATTTGGTCCAGTCCGAGATAGAGATGGTGAAGGAAAAGCTAAAGGAGCTTGAAGATCAAGGGAAAAAAGAGGGACACAAAAATATAGTAAGAGCCAATTTAATCCCCCTTGGTTCCGACCTCGCAGACGATCCCAAGGTGAGAAAGATAGAAGATGAATATAAAGACGAATTGATCGAGAAAAAAAACGAGATAAAGGAGGGGATGCTCGGAGAAGGGGTGAGAAATCCTAAAGACCTTATAGTGGAACCACACTTTGTGGGAGTCTCGAGCTGCAAGGAGTGCCACGAAAGTATCTATAGTTTCTGGACAAAGACGAGACATTCATCGGCGTACGAGACATTGAGAAAGGAAAAGAGGCAGTTCGAGCCGAACTGTTACGAATGCCACACTACGGGTTTTAAGAAACCGGGGGGTTTTACAAACATCCTCACCGCAAAAGACCTCATAGATGTCCAGTGTGAGGTGTGCCACGGGTCGGGGAGCCTTCACGCAAAAAATGAGATTAAAACCGAAAGCCTCACTTCCGAAAAGGAGTGCATCATATGTCATGATGCGGAAAACGACGACGATTTCGACTATGTAAGGGATCTCAAGGCGATTCGGTGCCCAAAAGAGTAAGATTTTATCGAACGTACCTGTTTGGAATCAGATCAAATTGCCCCGCATTTTGGACTTAAAGTTTCTTTTTTATATATAGATGGATTTTCCATCCTGATTATATTGGGGCGGAAATTGGTGATGAGAGAGAAGTGCAATTTTTTATTTTAAGTATTTGGCTATTATAACTATTGTAATAAAAATATACTTCTGATGGAGGATAATATGCCTGGTGGATTTACAGGAAAATATTTGGTTGTCGACCTGACTAAGGGGAGTCACGAGACGGTGAAATTGGGTGAAGATTTCTACAAGAAATACCTTTCGGGCTACGGCCTCGGGGCCGCTGTAATAGTCGAGAGGCAAAAGCCGGGGACAAACCCCTTGTCACCCCAGAGCTATCTCGGCTTCTGTAGCGGCCTTTTAACCGGCACAGGTGCCATGTTTTCAGGCCGATACATGGTCGTCGGGAAATCTCCGCTGACCGGAGGTTGGGGAGATGCCAACTCAGGGGGATTTTTCTCCCACGAGATCAAGAAGGCGGGATACGATGCGGTATTCTTCACCGGGGCGTCAAAGACACCGGTTTGGGTCCACATTGCCGATGGGGATGTAAAAATCAAGAATGCAACAAAGCTCTGGGGAAAGGACACCATAGAGACGGAGGATATGATAAGGGCGGAATTGGGAGACAAGAGTGTTCGGATAGCCTCGATCGGAGGCGCCGGGGAAAAACTCTCCCTGATATCCGGTATCGTCAACGACGCCGGCCGGATCGCGGCACGCTCGGGTCTCGGGGCTGTCATGGGGAGCAAGAAGTTAAAGGCCGTATCGGTTAAAGGAACGGGTAAGATATCTGTCAACGATCCCGAAAAATTGAAACAGGCCACCCAGAAATTCATGAAGGCCTTCAAGAGAGAAAATCCCGCCGATAAGATGACGGTGAAATTCATGAACTTCTTCAGCAAGATAATCGCCCGAACCGGGGTCGCGATACCGGCCACCTCATCGACCGTGAGGGAGATATATAAAAAATACGGCACATCGGGGGTGACCGCCTATTCTTCCGAGACCGGGGACGCCCCAATCAAGAACTGGGCGGGTGTGGGTTACGTCGACTTCCCGATAGACAGCATGAGCAGTAAGATTTCGGGAGACAACGTCATCAAATACCAGAAGAGGAAATACGCCTGTCAGTCCTGTCCTTTGGGGTGCGGCGGTATATTTGACATCAAGGAGGGGAGATACAAGGGCACGATGGGACACAAGCCGGAGTACGAGACCTTGGCGGCATTCGGTGGAATGCTCCTAAATGACGATATAGATTCCATCATTGAGATAAACGAGATGTGTAACCGAGCGGGGATCGACACGATCTCCACCGGCGGGGCGGTTGCCTTTGCAGTAGAGTGCTTCGAGAAAGGGATCATCGACGAGAAGATGACCGGCGGCCTGAAACTCGGCTGGGGAAGAAAAAAGGAGATCATAAAGCTTGTCGAGATGATCATCAACCGCGAGAAGATCGGGGACATCCTTGCCGACGGTGTGAAGAAGGCGGCCGAGGAGATCGGAGGTGACTCCTATAGATTTGCGGTCCACGCGGGCGGACAGGAGCTCCCGATGCACGACTCTCGGCTCGATCCCGGATACGCCATCTCATATCAGTGTGAGCCGACACCGGGACGCCACACCATATCCTCGTATATGTACGCCGGCCTTTTCAGGGTCAAGCAAAAATTTCCTGAGGCGAAGAGGATGGTAAAGAGGGCGAAGGGATCGGATATGAAGAATATAAGCCTATATACCGCCTCCTCCTACTTCATGCAGATTCTAAATGGTGCAGGAATCTGCATGTTCGGCCCACTTACCGGGCCGGTCCCTGTTGTGGAGTATCTCAACGCCGCGACGGGTTGGGGACTTTCTGCCGACGAGTATCTCAAGATCGGAGAGAGGATTCTTGATCTCAGAAAAGCCTTCAACGTCAGGGAAGGGATAAAGCCGAAGGACACAAAGCTCCATCTCCGTGCCGTGGGAGACCCACCCGTAAAAAAGGGACCGCTGAAGGATGTCACACTCGATATAGATCGTTTGGAGAAGGGTTTTTTTAGGCTGGTCGGCTGG
>CAZDOD010000031.1:3546-21116 GCA_964506935.1 uncultured Thermodesulfobacteriota bacterium
AAAAACTATAAAATAAATTGGATTTAGGAAAGCTAAAAGAGAAGCTGAAAGAGATGGGGCTCGATGAATTGAAACTATAGAACCCAAGTTCTAAACTGGGATAAGTGGGGGTCGAAGTATCGAGATACTTCGGCCCCTTTTTTATATTTCTATTCGGTGGGATATCTCAGTTGTAGGTAGTAGTAGATTTTTATAGATGAGATGAATTTGATAAAATTTTAAAAAATCTGTATAAAAGCCTTGACATTCAGATTTGGTTTGGTTAGTATTTTAACCTTTAGAATGATATATTTGATCTTCCGAGCCCATATGTCCCAATTGGTTGGATATTTGGGCCGATAAGGGTAAGCGAGTAATTATTTGCCCCGCCAATACTGCAAAGGAAGAGGCGTTTTCTGATTCTGATTTAGGATCAGTTGGATGTTTCTTCCTTTTTTTTATTTTATTTGGTATTTGTTAGACATTTGACCAGAATTATGGGGATACAAATATTGTTATATATAAATTCCATCTCTTTTGGATAGAGAAGGAAATAGTTCTTTGAAACACCGTGATGTTTAATTAAACGCTCTTTGGCTAAAGACCAAAATCCCACAACGCCATTAATGCAGACCCTGCCAAAAAAAGTATTTTTTATGATCTACTGACAAGTGGGCATATCCGTAAAACATCAAAGGATCATAATCTTCTACTTGTCGGTGCAAAAAATGCTTCCCCTTTTCACTCTAAAATACCTAAAGCAGAGATTTTTCAATCTGAAGC
Source organism: uncultured Thermodesulfobacteriota bacterium (assembly GCA_964506935.1). Classification (GTDB taxonomy): domain Bacteria; phylum Desulfobacterota; class Zymogenia; order Zymogenales; family Zymogenaceae; genus CAZDOD01. The sequence goes on from CAZDOD010000031.1 coordinate 4,309, forward strand.
TCTTCCTCTCCTTCCTTTTCATCTACGACCTAGGTAGGCCTCGTCGGTTTTGACCTCACCAAAGGATAGCTCTCCTCATTTTGCAAAAGCCAAAATAGCATTTCTGATGTGGTGAGCTGTTTAGAATGTAAAAGGATAACTGATCCCTACATGTTATGAGGTCTAATAGTCGAAATTTATTTTGCAAAGAGTAGAGCGACACTTTTATTTATCTCGGCCGTAAATTTTTTTGTTTTTTTGCCAAACAATGCTTTAAAAGATATATATGAGCTTTTTTATCAGTTTTACAATAGTTTGTAATGATTTGACATCCATGACTTAAATGTAATGGTGGCGAATAATTTAAAATCGCTTTTTTTAAAACCTATTTTGCCCATCCCATAGGGAGAAAGGAGATCAATGGAAGTTACAAGACGAACTTTTCTCAAGTTCTCCGGTGCTACTGTATTGGGGGTAGGTCTTGGCATTGACGTTACTAATGCAAAAGCAGAGTCCCTTACCCTTAAAACACAGTACACTACGGAGACAACAACAATCTGCCCTTACTGTGCTGTGGGTTGCGGGGTGATCGTATACTCCCGATACGGGAGACTCATCAACATCGAAGGTGACCCTGATCATCCCATTAATGAAGGTTCCCTTTGCTCCAAGGGGAGTTCACTCTTCCAGCTGGGGGAAAATGAGGCCCGTCTTAAAGTACCCCTTTACCGCGCTCCTGGTAGTGATAAATGGGAAGAGGTGTCATGGGATTGGGCCATCTCGGAAGTTGCCAAGAGGGTGGTAAAGACCCGGGAAGAAACTTTCACCTTGAAAAACGACAAGGGCGAAACAGTAAATCGAACCCTCGGTATTGCTTCTGTCGGCAGCGCTGCAATGGACAATGAAGAGTGTTATATTTACCAAAAGTTTTTGAGGGGACTTGGCCTGGCGTACATCGAACACCAGGCACGTATCTGACACAGCGCTACGGTAGCGGCTCTGGCAGAGTCGTTCGGTAGAGGAGCAATGACCAATCACTGGATTGATATCAAAAACAGTGATTGCATCCTTATTATGGGCAGCAATGCTGCCGAAAATCACCCCGTTTCTTTTAGATGGGTCCTTAGGGCTAAAGAGAACGGCGGAAAGCTGATCAGTGTGGATCCGAGATTTACAAGAACCTCGTCAAAGGCCGATATCTATGCCCCAATAAGATCCGGTACTGACATCGCCTTTCTGGGCGGAATGATCAAGTACATCATTGACAACGAGCGCTATTTCAAGGAATACCTGTCTGAATATACCAATGCTGCATTCATACTGAACCCGAATTTCAAGCTCCCCTCGGAAAATGATGGTGTATTCTCAGGCCTTGAAGGCAGAAAGTATAACAAAGAAACGTGGAAATTCGTCAAAGACGGTAGAGGTGTTCCCGTAAGGGATAGGACCCTCAAAGATCCCAGGTGCGTATTCCAACTTATGAAGAAAGAGTATGAACGCTACACCCTAGATACTGTTTCGCAGGTGACTGGTACTCCCACTGAAAAACTCAAGGCGATTTATGATATGTACTCGATGACCGGCGCCAGTAATAAATCGGGGACAATCATGTATGCCATGGGCTGGACCCAGCACACCGTCGGTGTCCAGAACATCAGGACAATGTCTATCATCCAGTTGCTTCTTGGCAACATGGGCATGGCCGGCGGCGGCGTTAACGCGCTGAGGGGCGAATCCAACGTCCAGGGATCGACTGACCACTGCCTCCTATTTCATATTCTTCCCGGATACCTGAGTACACCCGATACGGGATTGCCGACCCTCACTGATTACAAAAAGGCCAAGGTGGCAGGTGTATCGACAAATGATCCCTTAAGCGCCAGTTGGTGGACGAACTACCCGAAGTACATCACTAGCCTCCTTCGCGCCCACTACGGCATGAACGCCACCCCGGAAGAGGCCTATAACTATCTTCCCAAGCTGGATAAAGGGGTAAATTACTCATGGCTCACAATCTGGGACGAAGTCTACAAGGGGAACATAAAGGGTGTATTCGCCTGGGGCCAGAACCCGGCCTGTTCCGGCGCCAACTCCAATAAGGTGAGAGAGGGCTTGGCAAAGCTGGATTGGATGGTCAACGTAAACATCTTCGATAACGAGACCGGCTCGTTTTGGAAGGGGCCCGGTATGAACCCCACCGAGATCAACACCGAGGTCTTCATGCTCCCATGCGCTGCATCGATAGAGAAGGAGGGTAGCATAACAAACTCCGGACGCTGGATGCAGTGGCGATATAAGGCGGTTAATCCTGTCGGAATAGCAAAGCCCGATGGCGATATCATGAGCGAGCTTTACTTCAAGATTAAGGAGGTTATGGAGGCAAACAACTCGATCTTCAAGGATTCCTTCACAAAAATGACCTGGGATTATATGGCAAAGGACGCCTTCGGCAGACCAACTCACTTTGACGCCAACAATGCGGCCAAGGAGATCAATGGATACTTCCTCGAGGATAAGGAGATAAATGGCAAGCTCTATAAGAAGGGTGAACTTGTACCCTCTTTCGCCTTTCTCCAGGAAGACGGCTCCACCTCGAGCGGAAACTGGCTCTACTGTAATTCTTACAACGAGTCAGGAAATAACGCCGCCAGAAGGGACAACAAAGATACCTCAGGTATCGGTCTCTTCTCGGGTTGGGCGTGGTGCTGGCCGGTCAACCGTAGGATCATTTACAACAGGGCCTCGGTAGACCTCGATGGTAATCCCTGGGCGCCAAACAAACCTGTTATCAAATGGACCGGACCTGCCACAAAGTGGAAAGGTGACGTTCCTGACGGTGGATGGCCACCGCTCAACATGTCAGGTTCCAAGCTCCCCTTCATCATGAAGCCGGACGGTGTCGCTTCGGTCTTCGGTCCTGGGATGGCAGAAGGACCATTTCCGACTCACTATGAGCCAATGGAGTGTCCGGTAAAGGAGAACCTTATCAATCCTAAACAGCTTATAAATCCAACCGTCTATGTCTACGACACCGATGCTGATAAAGTTGCAGAACCATGCTGTCCATTGTTCCCCATCGTTGCTACAACATACCGTGTTTCGGAACACTGGCAGACAGGTATCATGACGCGCTGGCAACCGTGGCTTGCGGAGATGCAACCTTCAAACTTCGTGGAGATGTCAGAAGAACTGGCTAAAGAGAAAAGTATCAAGAATGGAAATCTGGTCAAGGTCTCATCCATCAGGGGCGAGATTAAAGCCGTAGCCATTGTGACCAAGAGGTTTAAACCTTTCAAGGTGAACGGTAGCGTGATTCACGAGGTCGGAATCCCCTGGCACTACGGATGGAGGACAACGGAGAGCGGGCAGAGCAAAGATCCACATGCCCCTGTGCCTGAAGTATTCACCTTCGGTGATTCCGCCAACATCCTTACCCCGGGAATCGGAGATCCCAACACCCGGATACCTGAGACAAAGGCCTTTTTGGTAAATATCGAAAAAGTGAAAGGAGGTTGGGCATAAATGGCTGAAACATATCTAATGAGTAGGAAAGAGAGAGTCAAGCTTATCGACCTCTCAAAGTGTACTGGGTGCCGGAGTTGCCAGGTGGCATGCAAACAATGGAATGCACAACCGGCGTCTCAGACAAAAAACAGAGGAAGCTATCAGAATCCGCCCGACCTCGAGCAAAACACTTGGACAATAATTCGCTTTCAGGAAAAGGTTAAAGAAAACGGCGAAATCGATTGGGTCTTCAGGAAGGACGGATGTATGCACTGCTCCGATGCCGCCTGCGTGAGGGTATGTCCGACCGGCGCTCTCTCGTACGGGGAAATGGGAGCCGTCAGGCTAAACCACGATCTCTGTATCGGCTGCAAATACTGTACTATAGCATGCACCTTTGGCATCCCGAGATACGACTCTGAAACCAAGTTGACCTACAAATGTACTCTCTGCGAGGATCGGATAACTCAGGATGTTTTCTATCCGGCATGCGTGCAGGCATGTCCGACCGGCGCCCTTTCTTTCGATCGTAAAGAAGCAATGATCCCCAAGGCGGAAAAAAGAGTCGCAGAACTCAGGGAAATGGGATATAACGCCTCACTGTACGGTAAGGACTATGTTAAAGGCACCCATGTAATGTATATTCTGACCGAGGAGGAAAAGTATTACGCAGGGCTTCCCGTAAAACCGAGTGTTACATTTGCAGTTAAAGTGTGGAGGAACATCGCCAAACCACTGGGGCTCCTCTCTATTGGGGCGGTAATAGGTGCTGCCCTCCTTCACTATTTTATCAAGGGTCCCAAGGAACCAAAATAGGAGTGAGGTGAGTAATATGGCTGAAACAAAACATATTGAAGCGTCAACGCCTTATGAGAGGACTGTCCACTGGCTCCTGGCGATTGCCACCCTCATGTTGCTCTTGACAGGTTTGACCATGATATTCCGATCCTTTGAGCCTATCTCCCAGATGTTCGGAGGGTATCGACAAGTAATGTGGATCCACCGCATTTCGGGTCTGTTCTTCACCGTGGCCATTATTCTGATGGTTCAGCTCTGGTATGAAGACGCCGGATATCTCAATCCGTCCGACATCGCGTGGCTCAAGAACGCCGGTGGATACCTGTGGAAGGTGGAAGTCCCATCGCCCTATAAATACAATGCGGGTCAGAAGCTATTCTTCCTTACAGTGGCCATCTATGGAGTTGTCATGGTCATAACGGGATTCTTCCTCTGGTTTGGCAAAGGCTACCTCAATGCCACCCTATTGACCTGGATGACGGTATTCCACGCCCTGGGCGTGATGATTATCGGGGCCTTCTCCATGGTTCATATCTACCTCGGAACCATTGGAACGGATGAGAGCCTCAGGGTCATGACACGAGGAAAAGTATCCGAAGAGTGGGCAAAGACGCATAAGACCGGATGGTATAAAGAGATCATGAAATCAAAGTAAATAGGTAAAAAAACTTAAACACAAAGTAGAAGGCGGCCTTTTTAAGGCCGCCTCCTACTTATAATTGAAAACACCCTTTTTGAGACCAGTATGAATAACAAAAAAGAGATAGCCGCGATAAAAGATGCCAAAAAAGAACACCCGGATCTCAAAGAAGCCATCGGCCTCCTTTTAAGGATCATTGAGACATCGCACGAAACTCAAAAAAGATTCAAGGGGGGAGATATTCAAAAACCCGACTACAAGAAATTAGATGAAGGGTTCCCCCTGGCGGACAAAAGAATACTTATCCCCTACATCGAAATTCTCTGGGAAAGATTTGCGGCTCTCGTAAGGATAATCCTTGAGAATGACGCGGACGAGGCCTCAAAGATAATAAATTATTTTAAAGACAAAAAACTCTTTAGGATGTTCATTGAAGATGTCTTGATCGGGGAATATACATTTCCCAAGAACTATGATCTATCTAAACCCATAGTGCTTTACGCCGCCAACGAAACACTCTTTTTTATCTTCGATATGTTGTCGAAGGTCGCATCAGATGTCTGGGATCTTCAAAAATGGAAGGCATCCTACTGTCCCATATGCGGCGCCTTACCAAACCTATCTTTTATCCAGGGAGATGAAAATCGCCTCTTCCTCTCATGCAGCCGATGCTTCACCATCTGGCAGCACCGTAGGGTGAAATGTCCCTTCTGCGGTGAGATGGATAGCAAGAAGCTCCGGTTCTTCGAGACTGAAAACGACAAAGAACACAGGGTCTATGTTTGCGACACCTGTAAAAAATACCTGAAATGCACAGACCAGAGGGAAAAGCCTGTAATCTACCCCAGACTCGAAGACCTGGTAACCCTAAAGCTAGATTTCGTGGCAAAAAGGGATGGGTATATAAGAGAGACGGTAGACCTAGTTGGGATACTCCTCCTCGAAGAGTCGAAGGATTGACATTCAGCTCGGCCCTATATTCACACTATTTTTTTGGCAATAAATTTTTTCTCTATCCTCCTTCTAGTCATCTATCAATCCACCTATTAATATCATTAGTCCCATGATTTTCGAGTACCTGAATGTCCCCAAAGGTGGAACTATTTTCATACTATTTAAAAATCTTAGTAATAAAAAGCTTGACAAGCGTGGCATCCATTCATATAATGAAAAAAATTCTCCGAGTCTCTTTACCTAAAGGCCGAATGGATTAAAATAGGAAAAAACCTAAATCTTAATTAAAAATGCCTAAGGTGGGAGGACGATAAGGTTTGGCTGGAAACGACCACACCCCCCGTGTTTGGAAAGGAGAGTACCTCTTACGCTACCTATTTATGAAAATTGCACATTTTTTGTGCTCTCTCTATCTCTCATGCTCACTTTCATTCTCTTTTTCAAAAACAGGTTATGTATTGTTACCTAAATTTGATAGGGATGTACATGTGAGGCTAAAGAACTTTTTTACTTTTTCAAGTTATCACTCTCTAGAAACTTATGATTAATGGTAGCTCTGTTCTTGGTGTTGAAGTCCTGAGCCTCTCAAAAACCCAAAGGTAATGACAAGAAGGTCTTTTTTGACCGAATCCATGTAAGCTTTGAAAATCAGACATGACCGTTTGAGTTTTAACAACTAGAACTTAAATCGGCCATTATTTTTTTTGAGTTGTACATACGACGTTGTTTCAGTTTGTGTTCAGTAATCAAAGAAATGAGGATTTCATCGTTAAGTTTTTTTGGTCATTTTAAGCCTATAATAAATGTTTTAAAAATTTAAGTGATTTTGAAAGGAGAAATCTATGGGTAGTTCAAAAGACTCTGGGTATGACCGGAAGGTGGAAAAGCAGTACAAGGAGTTGATGGATTACTGTGAAGCTAACATGGACCGGATGGAGAAGGAATTACCGGATCCGAAGGTGGATTTCAATCAGGCCTTGAAGGATAGCAACCTCACCAGAAGAGATTTCTTGAAGTGGACTAGTTTGATGACAGCGGCCTTATCATTACCACCGATTTTCCGTCCCATGGTGGCGAGGGCGGCTGAGAATTTCAGTCGACTCCCCATAGTTTGGCTTCACTTCGCCGAATGTACTGGCTGCAGTGAGGCGTTCTTACGCTCATCCTATCCCAATGTTGATGACATCCTGCTTGACACGATCTCGCTCGAATATCACGAGACCGTCATGGTAGCGGCGGGTCATCAGGCCGAGGAGAACCTTGAAAGGGCATTAAACGATTTTGACGGCCAATTCGTCTGTGTGATAGAAGGAGCGTTGCCGACGGGGTTGGATGGAAGGTATCTCACTATGGGTGCCAAGGGAAGGACCGGCATCGAGATCGCCAAGGAGGTTACATCAAGGGCTGCGGCCGTAATCTGCATTGGTAGTTGCTCTGCATTCGGCAATGTCCAGGCGGCCAAACCGAATCCCACAGATGCCAAGGGTATTAGCGATGCACTCGGGATAAAGACCGTCAACATTTCCGGCTGTCCACCAAATCCCGTTAATTTCACCGGCACTGTGCTCCATTTTCTTATGTTCGGTGGAATGCCCGTTACCGATCCGCTCGGAAGACCTCTGTGGGCCTATGGAAAGAGGATACACGACTATTGCGAGAGGAGATCGCACTATGATGCTGGAGAGTATGTAGAGAAATGGGGTGATTATGGTGCAAAGAGGGGCTGGTGTCTCTTTAAGATGGGATGTAAAGGCCCCTATACCTACGCAAATTGCGGCAGGGTACGCTTCAATGACGGAATATCTTGGCCGGTTATGGGAGGCCACGGCTGCATGGGGTGCGTCGAGCCCGCCTTCTGGGATACTATGGCGCCACTGGAAAAGCCGATAGCCGAAAAGAGCATCGGGGCGGAAGCCTTAACAGATGCGGTATTTTTGGGTCTGGCTGCGGCGACCGGTATAGGAATAGCCGCACATGCAGGCCTTTCCGCTTTAAAGCGTCCTGGCCAGGAAGAAGAGGAAACAGCCAAGAAAAAGAAAGTATCCGCAAAAAAATAGAAGTGTATACTTATAGGAGAGAAAAGAATGTCTAAAAGAATTATAGTAGATCCGATCACAAGGATTGAAGGACATTTAAGGATAGAGGCCGAAGTTGACGGTAATGTCATAAAGGATGCGTGGAGTACCGTCACCCTTTGGCGGGGGCTTGAGACCATCTTAAAAGGCAGGGATCCCAGGGATGCCGGACTGTTGACCCAGCGCTTCTGCGGGGTCTGTACATATTCCCATTATGAAGCTGCCACTTTGGCCTGTGAAGACGCCTTCGGCATCACACCGCCGGCAAACGCCCGGATCGTCAGAAACCTTATCAAAGCGTCACAGTATCTCGTAGACCATATCATGCATTTTTATCACCTGCATGGACTCGATTGGGTTGATATTGTAAGCGCGCTTTCGGCGAATCCGAAAAAGGCCGTTGATCTGGCAAAGAGCTACTCCGATGATCCATATAACTGCTCGGAGACCCATTATCGGGCGGTGCAGAATCGTCTCAAGAGGTTTGTAGAATCGGGACGCCTTGGACCGTTTGCCAACGCATACTGGGGCAACTCTTCATACAAGCTTCCACCCGAGGCGAATCTCGTCATCACTTCTCACTATCTCGATGCCCTTTATATTTCCAAGATCGGCGCACAAATGCAGGCGATATTCGGCGCAAAAAACCCCCATCCCCAGACTCTGGTGGTGGGCGGGATCACATCATATATGGATGCACATGATGCTGACCGCGTGGGGAAATATCTATTCAGGCTGAAAGAGGTGAAGAATTTTGTTGACACCGCCTATATCCCCGATGTCCTCATTGCCGCCAAGTATTACAAGGAAGAGGGTCTAAAGGGGGTCGGAAACGGCGTTAACAATTATCTCGCCTATGGTGGTTTTCCACTTGATGACGGTTGGTACGAGACTCTGCTCCCGAAGGGGGTCGTTCAGAACGGAGACATCGCCAATCCGATGGAGCTCGATGAAGAGAAGATCACTGAAGAGGTTACCCACTCATGGTATGAGGGGGAGGAAAACCTGCATCCGTCTGTGGGGAAAACCGATCCTCAATACACCGGCTTTGACGCAAATGGCCACATAAAGGGCGATGAAAAATACTCCTGGTCGAAGGCCCCGAGGTATGACGGACTGCCCCATGAGGTGGGCCCCCTTGCCCGCTTTATCGTAGGCTACGCCAAGGGTGATGAGAGGATCAAGGGGCTTGTTGACTATACATTGAAGGCGACGGGCCTCCCCGTAACGGTACTCTTTTCCACCCTCGGGAGGACGGCCGCACGAGCCCTCGAGACAAAGCTTGTGGCCGACTATACCGAAAATTGGGTAAATGAGCTAATAGCAAACGTAAAGTCAGGCGACAGAGAGACATGGACGCAGTGTAAGGTGCCGAGGCAAGCTCAGGGCAGGGGACTGACTGAGGTGCCGAGAGGGGCTTTGGGGCATTGGATAAGGATTGACAAAAAAGTCATCGCAAATTACCAGGCCATCGTCCCCTCAACGTGGAACGTTTCACCGAGGGACAAGGCGGGCAGACGCGGGCCCTATGAAGAGTCTCTTGTAGGTACACGTATGTCCAATGTGGATCAGCCGCTTGAAATCCTGAGGACCATCCATTCGTTCGATCCCTGTATGGCTTGTGCGGTGCACATCATAAATCCGAAGACGAACGAGATCAAAAAGTTTAAGGTGGCCTAGAATGAAGGAGGTTACTATGGAAAAGAGGGTATCTATAACCGAATGGAGTGCAATCATCAGGGTGCTCCACTGGGTCATGGCCGTAACCATATTTGTCCTGATAGGAACCGGCTTCTACCTAGCAAAACCATTTATGACGATCTCGGGAGAAACCACCGATAAGTTCCTGATGAACAATATACGGTTGGTTCATGTCCTCTTCGGTATCTTCTTAACCTTCACCTTCTTCTGGAGGGTATATGTGGGATTTTTCCCCAAGTACCATGAGGGGTGGAGACAGTTTCTGGCATTTACGGATTGGAAAAATCTCCTCAAGCAGGTCAAGTTTTACGCACTCCTGTCAAATGAGAAGCCTGAGAGTGCGTATCTCTACGGCCCCTTGCAGTCGATCGCCTATGGAGGGATATTTATCCTTATCTTCTTCATAGTGTTAACAGGCCTGATACTGATGGGGGCCAACTATGACACCGGGATCACAGGATTGATATATGTGATCCTTAGGCCCTTTGAAACTATGATGGGAGGTCTCGCTACCGTAAGATATATTCACCACATCCTCAACTGGCTCTTCATCTTGTTCATCTTCATACACATCTATATGGCCTTCTGGTATGATGTGGTGTATAAAGAGGGGACTGTATCTTCTATCATAAACGGTAGGGTGTTTAGAAAGATCGAAGAGTAAACTTAAAATTTTTAGAAATTGAAGAATGGGAAAGGGGGGATTTTATCTCCCCTTTTCTACAATTAGAAGTCTCAATGAGTGAAAATGTAATAACGGTAATGGGGCTCGGGAACATCCTGCTTTCCGATGAGGGCTTCGGCGTTCATTTCATCTCTTGGTTCGAGAAGAGATACCTATGCCCTGATAACGTCCAGCTTATCGACGGCGGAACCCTCGGCCTCGGGCTTCTGGATATTATCACGAGCTCTGAAAAATTGATCGTCATCGATGTGATAAAGACAGATGACGAGCCAGGCTCCCTCTACCGTTTTCCAAAGGAGGAGATGGAGACCTATCTTCCCGAACCGACCTCGGCACACGAAGTGGAATTTGTCGACGTGTTGATTCAGGCCGAACTGATGGGTCAGTGTCCCGAGGTCGTATTTTTGTGTATCGTTCCTAAAAGTTATGGTAAAATGTATGTTGGGATGACACCTCTGATGACAGAAAAGTTTCAAGCGATGGAAGGGCTTCTGCTTGAGGAGCTGTCGCTTCTCAATGCATCTCCTCAGAGGGTGTAGTCCGTGCACGAGATGTCTTTGATTCAGTCGCTCTTGAATATTGTGGAAGAGCATTCGGTAACTCATGGTTTCAAAAAAGTCAATTCGATGAAGCTCTCTTTTGGGCGGATGAATCATATAGAGCCGAGCTCCCTCGAATTCGCGTTTAAGGTGCAATCAAAGGGGACGAAGGCTGATGGAGCCATTCTCGAATTCGAGATACTCCCCGTCGTAATCCACTGCTTTCGGTGCAATAGTGATTTTGAGGTCGACAGGTTTGAGTTTACATCGTGCCCGGAGTGCCGGATGGGTGAGGTCAATGTCATCGGCGGGACGGAGGATTTGAGGCTTATCGAGATGGAAGTGGATTAGGAGAAGAGGATATGTGTATAGCATTTCCCGGAAAGATAATGACTATCGACAAAGACAACTATGCGATTATCGATATCGACGGCGTCAGGCGTGAGGTATGTTTGGATATTGTCGATGAAGATGTCAAGGTTGGAGATTATGTAATATGCCATGTGGGTTTCGCAATCCACAAGGTGGACGAAGAGCTTGCAAAGGAAAAGCTCGATTTTCTTCACGAATTGATTGACAATGAAATATATTGACGAGTACAGAGACCCCGCCCTCGCCGAGGGACTCATCTCATCTATAAAAAAGCGCTCGGAAAAGCTTAAAAAACAGATAAACATCATGGAGGTCTGCGGCACCCATACCCACTCCATAAGTCGGTTCGGGATAAGGGGTTTATTGCCCGATAACATCCGGCTCATTTCGGGGCCGGGATGTCCGGTCTGCGTCACATCCATTGAAGATATAGATACCGCACTCCATCTGGCAAAAGAGGAGGGGGTGATCTTTTCAACCTTCGGAGATATGCTGAGGGTCCCTGGGACGGATGGGGTCACGCTTGAGAAAATTAGGAGCGCCGGTGCCGAGATCGAGGTCGTATCCTCGGCCCTGGGTGCCGTTAATCTGGCTGGGGATAATGATGGAAGAGAGGTCATCTTAATGGGTATCGGTTTCGAGACCACATCGCCCACGATCGCATCGGTCGTGAAGACCTTAAAGGGGAGGGGGATAAAGAACTTTTCGGTCTTTTCGGCCCACAAGGTCATCCCGCCGGCTATAAAGGCCCTTTTGGATGATCAAAAGCTTAACATCGACGGTTTTTTGTGCCCGGGTCACGTGAGCACGATTATTGGGTCACGTCCATATTCCATAATTTCGGAAAAGGAGCTCGCCGCGGTGATCTGTGGATTCGAGCCGGTCGATATACTTGAGGGAGTCTTCATGATACTGGGGCAGATGATTGACGAAAGGTGGGAGGTGGAGATCCAGTACAAGAGGGGGGTAAAGGCCGACGGGAACCCGAACGCGAGGGCGGTATTGGAGGAGGTCTTTACAAGCTCCGATGCAAATTGGCGCGGACTGGGAAAGATTCCGGATAGCGGCCTTGTATTTAATAAGAAATATGAATATTATGACGCCCTCAAGCGGTTTGACATTCCAGCTATCGAGTCCAAAGAAAATGAGGCGTGCTCGTGCGGTGATATCCTGAAGGGACTGATGGCCCCCGATGAGTGCTCGCTATTTGGAAGCGTGTGCACCCCGAAAAGCCCTGTGGGGCCGTGTATGGTGTCGTCGGAGGGGGCCTGCGCCGCATATTACAAATACCACTAATTTAATATTTTGATTAATCTGAGAAATTGAGTCCTTTATGGGGGAGGGGGGGGAGTATATTGATCTTGCGTGTGCGCTGTGAAGTTACGGGTGCAGTTCAGGGGGTCGGTTTTCGACCCTTTGTATATGGGCTCGCCTCACGGCTGGGGCTTGGGGGATTTGTGCTCAATGAGCCACAGGGGGTGAAGCTAGAGCTTGAGGGGGAGGAATCGAAGATAGCGTCTTTTCTCGAAGAGATAAAGATAAACCCGCCCCCACTCGCCAGGATTCAGGATATAAAGACGTCCGAGCTCTCACCGCTTGGAGAGCGAGAATTTTCAATCATTTTGAGCAGACAGGATGGGGAGCGCACGGTACTTATCTCCCCCGACATCGCGACGTGTCAGGATTGTCTGAACGAACTCTTCGATAAAAAGGATCGCCGTTATCGCTACCCCTTCATTAACTGCACGAACTGCGGGCCACGTTACACGATCATCTCCGATATTCCTTACGACCGCGCACGGACTACGATGGCGAAATTTGTGATGTGTAGCGATTGCCTATCGGAATACGAGGATCCAACTAACCGCCGTTATCACGCGGAGCCGACCTGTTGTCCTGTATGCGGCCCAAAAGTAGAGCTCCTCGACCGTTCGGGTGATACTATATCTTGCGACGATCCTGTCGCCGAGGCCGTACGACGCCTGTCTGATGGGGAGATCGTCGCCGTAAAAGGGCTGGGCGGATTCCACCTCGCCTGCGATGCCTCAAACGAAGATGCCGTGAAAAGATTGAGAAAGAGGAAGGGTAGGGACAAAAAACCCTTCGCAATCATGGCACGTGACATATCGGTTGTCGATAAAATTTCAAAGATTGACCAAAAATCCAAAGATATTCTGACCGGGATCGAGAGGCCTATTCTTTTATTGGAAAAGAGGCCAGACAGCGGAATCTCAGACGAGGTCGCCCCGAAGAGCGACTCCTTCGGCGTCATGCTCCCATATACACCGATCCATCTCCTACTTATGGAAAGCAACTACAGCGCCCTTGTTATGACGAGTGGCAACATCACCGACGAGCCGATAGCCCACACTAACGACGACGCCCGAGAGAGGCTCGATGATCTCGCCGACTTTTTTCTCATCCACGACCGTGATATATACATCAGAACCGACGATTCGGTAACGAGGATCATCGAAGGCGAAAAGCGATTTATAAGACGCTCGAGGGGCTACGCCCCGTTTCCGATCGAGATCCCGAAAGACACGAGCGGAAGGGAGATACTAGCGGTCGGCGCCGAGCTCAATAGCACGATAGCCCTAACGAGGGGGAGGTATGCTTTTCTGAGCCACCACATCGGAGACTTAAAGAACGTGGCGGCCTACGAGGCGTTCCTACAGGCGATAGGTCACCTGAAGGATATCTTGGAGGTTGAGCCCAAAGTCCTTGCCTTTGACCTCCACCCCGACTATCTCTCGACGAGATACGCGAAAGGCAGCGGGCTTTTCTTGATACCCGTCCAGCATCACCACGCCCACATCGCATCGGTGCTTGCAGAGGCCGGCAGAACCGACCGTGTAATCGGTGTCGCCTATGACGGCATGGGCTGGGGGGACGACGATACGCTGTGGGGCGGGGAGTTTTTGGTCTCGGACCTTACCGGCTACAAACGTCTTGGATATCTTGCGCCTTTGCATCAGCCGGGGGGGGACGTCACCGCAAAGAGGCCGGTTCGTATGGCGTATATTTATTTGAAGGAGGCATTCGGGGAAAAAGCTGATACACTGGCCCCGGAGCTTTTATCCTCTCTTGAAGTCGGTGAGATGAGGATAGTCTCACAGCTTATAGAGAAAGATGTCAATAGCCCCCTGACATCGAGCATTGGGCGACTTTTTGATGCGGCGAGCGCAATTTTGGGGATATGCGACGTAAATACCTACCATTCACAGGCGCCGATCGAGCTCGAGGCCGAGGCGTCTAAGGCATCCGATGAAGACGGCCATTATCCCTTTAGGATTTTGCAAGACGGGTCAGGTGCGTGGATAATACATGCATCGGATATCATTTGCGGGCTGGTTATGGATTTTACTGGTGGGACTGGGGCAGAGATTTGCGCCGCGCGCTTTCACAACTCCGTGGCCGAAGCCACCCTCGATATGTGTAAAAAGATAAGGGATGAGACGAGAATCTCCATCGTCGCCCTCTCTGGGGGCGTATTTGCAAACAAGTTTCTGACAGAAAAGGTCGTCCCGATCCTCGAAAGGGAAGGCTTTGAGGTATTGCTGAATCAGGATGTCCCGGCTGGGGACGGTGGCATCTCTCTCGGTCAGGCGGCGATAGCGGCGTGGCGGACAGATGGTGTTTAGCCTTTCTGTCATTTGGATGAAATCCATGATATTTAAAAGCCCGGCCTTTCTATCTTTAAACAAGAAAATTTACATAAAGAGACCCCGATTTTTTGAGGATGTAAATGGATAAAGATCGAATCGTTCTGGCACACGGCGGCGGTGGAGTCCTCACGCGCGAGCTTATCGAAAAGGTTATCGTGCCGTCAATCGGTGGGGACCCCTCGGGCCTCCCGGACGCCGCCCCGATCCCAGAAGGCGGGGGATTTTTTCTTACCACCGATTCTTTTGTGGTCAAGCCGATTTTCTTTGAGGGGGGCGATATCGGGAGTCTCAGTGTACATGGGACGGTAAACGATCTAGCCGTATCGGGGGCCGAGCCGTTGGCCCTGTCTCTATCCCTCATCGTGGAGGAGGGCCTTGAGATTGAGTTATTGAAAAGGGTTCTTGAATCGGCGGGGCGTGCGGCGAGAGAGTGCAATGTCCAGATAATTACCGGAGACACAAAGGTCGTGGCGAGGGGCGAGGCAGACGAGCTCTTCATAAACACGGCGGGGATCGGAGTCAGCAGGATAGATTTGGGAAACAGCGCCATTCGTGAGGGGGACAGTGTAATATTGAGCGGCCCGATCGCAGAACACGGGATCGCAGTAATGAGTCAGCGCGAGGGGATCGACCTTGAAACCAAAATCAAATCCGACAGCGCATCTGTGTGGCCGTTCGTAAAGGCCCTACTTGATGCCGATATTGAGATACACAAGATGAGGGACCCGACGAGGGGGGGTCTGTCGGCGACGCTGGTCGAGCTTTCAGATGATTTTAATGTTACGACCGAGATAGAAGAGATAAAGATTCCTGTCAGGCCCGAGGTTCGGGGGGCATGCGAGATGCTCGGACTCGATCCATTGACCGTTGCCAACGAGGGGAAACTGGTTGCGTTTGTCAAAAGCTCAGATGCAAAAAGAGCTGTTGATATCCTCAGAGGCGTTCCCGGCGGGGAGGACGCCGTCGTCATCGGTACGGTTTTGCCCAGGCGGGCGTTTTCCGTTTATCTAAAGACGCCCTACGGCGGCGATAGGGTTATTGAGATGCCCTATGGCGAGGAGCTTCCGAGGATCTGTTGATCTTTATTAAAAAACCTTACTAACTTCCTTCCAAAAAGTCCATCCTTAAAGGAGGGCGAGAGAGACCGCCATAACCACCATCCCGACAAATACCCCCAGGATGGCGATGTGCTCCTCTCCACCCTCGAATGATACCGGCAGAAGCTCATCGAACGAGATAAACACCATAATACCCCCGACAAGGGCGAGCGTTACGGCAAGGGAGGTCTCGTTGATAAACGGGCGGAGGATCAGGTATCCGATTACGGCACCGACGGGCTCCGCGACCCCCGACAAAAACGAGTAGACGAAGGCCTTCTTCCTGCTCTTTGTGGCGTAAAAGATAGGCATCGAAACGCATATCCCCTCAGGTATGTTGTGGACGGCAATCGCGAAGGCCAGAGGTATTCCGATAGACAGGTCGGCAAAAGACGAGAAGAAGACTCCCATTCCCTCGGGGAAATTGTGGATCGTAATTCCCAAGACGGTAAAAAGCCCGACCGCCATCAGCCTTTTCTCTTCGGGGGTACCCTCTATTTTCTCTTCGAGGTAGTTGTGTGGGATAAACTTGTCGATCAAAAAGATGATTAAAATCCCCGAAAAAAAGCTCAGATTTCCCCCGACAAAGCCTATCTTCTCTATGGATCGTCCCAGAAGCTCGACGAAGGATACGTATATCATGACACCGGAGGAGAAACCGAGCATGAGAGACAGGTATCTATGCTTAAATTCCTTGACAAATATCGCCGCCACGCTCCCGATACCTGTCGAGAGGCCGGCAAATAATGTGATCAGGAAGGGGATAAGAAAGCTTTCGTTAGACACGAATGATGGG